>DATHJG010000700.1:0-6098 GCA_035489875.1 Solirubrobacteraceae bacterium
CTCGAGCTCGGCGACCGCGCGGTCCAGTGCGGTCGCCGGGCTCAGGCTGCGGCGCCGCCAGCGCAGCACCAGCCAAGCCGCCAGCAGGCCCACGAGCACGCCCGGCACCGCGAACGACCACCACGGCGGACCGCCGGCCTCGGCGGCCGCCGAGGCGCCGCCGGCCTGGCCCGCCTGCGGCCCGAGCAGGTCCGGCCGCACGCCGCCGGTGCGCGCGGCCGAGCCGCTGCTGCCGGCGCCCGAGTCGTCGCCGCTGTCGCTGCCGGCCTCCGGCGGGCGCTCGAGCGCCGCGATCTGCGAGCGCGCCGGGGTCCCCGCCGGCGTCGGGTCGAACGTGACCCAGCCGAACTCGTCGAACCACGCCTCCACCCACGAGTGCGCATCGGTGTCGCGCACGATCCACGCATTCTTGCGCTTGGAGAAGCCGCCGGGCGAGAAGCCCGTGACGACGCGCGCCGGGATCCCCCCCATGCGCAGGAGGATCGCCATCGCGCCCGAGAAGTGCTGGCAGTAGCCGCTCTTCGTCTCGAACAGGAAGCCGTCGAGCGCCGGCCGGCCGGGCGAGACCGGATCCGGCGTCTCGTCGTACGTGAAGCCGTCCTGCAGGTAGCGGTTCACCGCGGCGACGTAGTCGTACGGCGTGCGCGCGTCGGCCATCAGCTGCTTCGCCAGCCGCCACGTCTGCGCGTACGGCGACGCGAGCAGCGCCTGGTCACCGTCGTTGGAGCGCACGAGCGTCTGGTAGCGGGCGATCGGATACGGCGCCCGGCCGAGCGGCTCGAACGGGTGGAACTGCAGCTCCGCGCGCAGCCGTAGCTGCGCGAACCGGCGGCGGCTCGACGGCAGCGACGCGGCGTCGCCTCCGGCCGCCAGCTCCTGCGGCAGCGCTTCGGTCTGCGTCGGAATCACGAGGTCGAGGTCCTCGGTCTGGCGGGCGTCGGCGCCCGACGTCGACTGCGTGAGCTGCGCCGGACTCGGCTTCGGCACGTAGGCCTTCACCGTGTAGGAGTCGCCGCCGCGGAGCGGGACGTCCGAGCGCCACAGGCCCGGCTCGCCCGACGGCCGCACCGGCCGGCCCGTGTCCTCGACCCCGAGCGTCGTCCCCGCCGCGATCACGCTCGTCGTCTCGATCCGCCGCAGCGTCACCCGCAGCGTCTGCCTCCAGGCCGGGCGCGCATCGTACTGGCGCGCGAGGTCGAGCTCCGCAGACGCCTCGCCCGGAGCGTCCGCACCCGTGTCGACCCACGTCTCGCCGTCGAAGTCGTCGAGGTCGGCGACCTTCCAGTACGACGGCCGCGCGGCATCGACGCGGAGCACCTCCGCGCCGTCGCGCGGCCACGTGATCGGCCCGTAGCTGTGACCCCAGTTGAACGCCAGCGGCTCGTCGGGACCGAGCCCCTCGGCGAACGCCTTGTAGTCGAACCACGGCTCCTCGCCGTCGGCGGCCGAGGCGAGCGGGAGCGCGCCGACCAGGGCGAGCGCCAGCATCGCGGCGATCCCCAGCCCGGGCTTGAGCGGGAGCCGCTCGAGCCACAGGAAGCACACCGTCAGCGTGGTGAGCACGACGCCGAGCGCGACCGGCTCGGTTCCCCCGAGCGAGACGACCGGCGCGGCGACGAGCACCAGCAGCACCGCGAGCGAGAGGAACGGGTAGCCGCGCCCCTGCTCGGTCGACGTCCGCTGGGCGCGGGGCCAGAACGCGAGCAGGGCGGCGAGCACGCACAGCACGGCACCGAGTAGCTGGAGCGTGAGGCTCGGCCAGGGATCGGCGCCTCGGTAGGGCATCTGGACGCTCGTCAGCGCCTCCGCCCCGTGCGAGAGCCCGGCGCCGAGCTCGTCCAGCCGGCGCGGCTTGAGCAGCGCCAGGTCCAGCCCGGCGGCGAGGTAGGCAGCGACGAGCGCGAGCGCCGCGACCGCGACCATCGCGGTTCCGCGGAACCGGCGCCGCCCGTCGGCCCAGAGCACGGCGGCGGCCGCGCCCACCGCGACGAGCACCCACAGCACCGCATGGCCGGACGAGAGGCCGTGGATCATCCGCTGCCATTGCAGCCCGCCGAGCAGGGCGAGCGCGGCGAAGCCGCCGAGCCGCGCGGCCGAAGGCGGCAGCAACGCGGGCGGGCGGCGGTGGGGCGGCGGAGCGATGGCCCTCTCGTCCACGCCGCCTAGGATGGCACGCCCCGGCGGAGCCGGCCGCGCCGGCTACTGGGCGGAGCCGCCCGAGACGCCGACGTTCACGGTCGTTCGGCGCCGTCCCGGTCGATCTCCCGCCGGCGCAGCTCGATCCGGCGGATCTTGCCGGTGAGCGTCTTGGGCAGCGCATCGACGAACTCGATCCGCCGCGGGTACGCGTGGGCGCCGAGCCGCGCGCGCACGAACGTCTTGATGTCGTCCGCGACCGCGTCGGACGCCTCCACCCCCGCCGCGGCGACGATGAATGCCTTCACCACGTTGCCGCGACGCGCGTCCGGCGACGCCACCGCCGCCGCCTCCGCCACGGCGGGATGCTCGAGGCACGCCGACTCGACCTCGAACGGGCCGATGCGGTACCCGGCGGCGATGATCACGTCGTCCGCGCGACCCTCGTACCAGACGTAGCCGTCGTCGTCGAACCGCGCAGCGTCCTTCGTGTGGAACCACTCGCCGCCGAACGTCTCCGCGGTCGCCTCCTCGTTGTTCCAGTAGCCGAGCGGGTAGTGCGGGTTCGAGCGCGCCCGCAGGCAGATCTCGCCGCGCTCACCGGCCGGCACCGGCCGCTCGTCCTCGTCGAGGATGCGCACGTCCCAGCCCGGCATCGGCTTGCCCATCGAGCCCTCGCGCACCTCGAGGAACGGGTAGTTGGCGACGAGCGGGTAGGACTCCGTGAGCCCGTAGTAGTCGAGCACGGTGAGCCCGTACTGCTCGCGGAACCAGCGGATCGCCTCCGGGTTGAGCGGCTCGCCGGCGCTGCACACGACGCGGAACCGCTGCGGGTAGCGCGTGCCGGCGTCGGCGATCGACATCATCGATCGCATCGCGGTCGGCGTCGTGAACACGTTCGTCGCGCCATGGCGCGAGAGCACGTCGAGCTGCTTGTGGGGATGGAAGCCGGCCTCGCGCTGGTAGACGAGCTGCACCGCGCCGAGCCGCCAGGGCCCGAGCAGCGGCGCGATCCCCGCCGCCCAGGCCCATTCGCCCATGCCGTGGAACAGCTCGCCGTCGCGCACGTCGTGGCAGTACGTGAACTCCTCGTGCGCGAGCAGGTACCGGTGGGCGTGCAGGATGCCCTTCGCGAGCCCGGTCGTGCCGGAGGAGTAGTAGAGCTGCGCGGGGTCGTCGGCGAGCGTGTCCTCCGGGGTGAAGCCGTCGTCGCCGCCGCCGGGCAGGTCCTCGATCAGCAGCAGGTGCTCGACGAGCGACGGGTCGATGCGCCCGGCGTTCGCGGCGTCGGTGAGCAGGACCTTGGCGCCGGAGTCCGTCACCCGGTGGCGGATCCCCTCGTCGCCGTAGAGCACCGACATGGAGAGCAGGATCGCGCCGCACTTGAACGTGCCGAAGAACGCGGCGGCGGTCTCGGGCGTCGGCGGCAGCAGCATCGCGACGCGGTCGCCCTTCTCCACGCCGTGCTCGCGCAGCCACCGCGCGAACCGGTTCGACGCGGCCTGCAGCTCGCCCCAGTAGACCTCGCGGACGTTGCCGCGGAAGTCCTCGTGGATCATCGCGAGCTTGTCGCCCGGGTGCTTGTCGCACACGTCGGCGGCGATGTTGTAGCGCTCGGGCACGTTCCACTCGTGCTCCGCGCGGGCCTGCTCGTAGCTCGTCGGAGTCGTGATCACTACGCTCCCCCCTCTCACTCGCGTGAGCGATGTCTACCCCATGCGCGGCCCCGATCCAACCCGCCACCCGGTCCTCGGCTCGCTGCGCTCGGATGCCCGGCGTGGGTGACCCGCCCGACCTGCGCGCCTCAGACGCCGAGCGCGAACGGGTGGTCGAGCAACTGCGCGACCACGCGCTGGCGGGCCGTCTCACGGTCGAGGAGCTCGACGAGCGCTCCGCGCGGGCGTACGCGGCGGTCACGCGCTCGGAGCTGGCCGGGCTGCTCGTCGACCTTCCCACGTCGCCGCCCGCGCGCAGGCCGGCGCCGCCACCCGGCGTCGGCCCGCCGGGCGTGCGTCCGTTCACGTACGAATGGCACCTCCCCGCGACGCCGGAGCATGCGATGGAGGAGGCGCTCCACCACATCGCGCCGGCGCTCCACGGCCAGGCCTACGAGCTGGTCGATCGCACCGACACGCGGCTCGGGTTCGTCTGCTCGTACCGTCCAGGCTGGACCTACGCGGTCGCGATCCTGCTGCTGCCGTTCGGCTTGCTCGCGCTCCTCCACAGGGTTGAGGAGCGTGTCGTCATCGAGCTCGAGCCCGACCGTCGCCGCGGCGGGACGCGCATGATCGTGCGTGGCATCGCGCCGAGGCGCGTCCGGCGCGCGTTCGCGCAGCTCGAGCCCTAGCGCCGCTAGTCCTCTTCGGCCTGGCGCTCCTTGATCTTGCCGCCGAGCTGGGCCATGACGTCGGGGTCGCGCAGCGTGGTCACGTCGCCGAGCTCGCGGCCCTCCGCGATGTCGCGCAGCAGCCGGCGCATGATCTTCCCCGAGCGGGTCTTGGGCAGGTCGTCGGCCCAGATGATGCGCTTGGGCCGGGCGAGCTTGCCGATCCGCTTGGCGACGTGCTCGCGGATCTCGCCGATCAGCTCGTCGCTCCCGTCGCCGCCGCCCTGCAGCGTCACGAACGCGGTGACCGACTGGCCGGTGTCCTCGTCGGCCTGCCCGATCACGGCGGCTTCGGCCACGCGCACGTAGGACACGATCGCGGACTCGATCTCGGCGGTGCTCATGCGATGACCGGAGACGTTGAGCACGTCGTCGATGCGCCCGATGATCCAGAAGTCGCCGTCCTCGTCGCGCCGCGCGGCGTCGCCGACCGTGTAGGTCTGCGGGCCGAACTTCGCCCAGTAGGTCTCGATGAAGCGGTCGTCCTCCTTGTAGAGCGTCCGCAGCATCCCCGGCCACGGGCGCTCCAGGGTGAGGAAGCCCTGCCCGGTGCCGGCGTCCTCGCGCTGCTCGTCGACGACCGCCGCCTTGATCCCCGGCAGCGGCTTGCCGGCGCTGCCGGGCTTCGCGGGCAGGATGCCGGGCAGCGTGGTGATCATGATCCCGCCGGTCTCGGTCTGCCACCACGTGTCGACGATCGGGCAGCGCTCACCGCCGATCACCTTGTGGTACCAGAGCCAGGCCTTCGGGTTGATCGGCTCGCCGACCGTGCCGAGCAGCCGCAGCGACGACAGGTCGTGGCGCGCGGGGTACTCCGCGCCCCACTTGATGCACGCGCGGATCGCGGTCGGCGCGGTGTAGAAGATCGTCACGCCGTAGCGCTCGCAGAGCTCCCACCAGATGTCCTTGTCCGGGTAGTCCGGCGCGCCCTCGTACATCACCGACGTCGCGCCGTTCGCGAGCGGCCCGTAGACGATGTAGGAGTGCCCGGTCACCCAGCCGACGTCGGCCGAGCACCAGTAGACGTCGTCGGCGGGCTTGAGGTCGAACACCGCCTTGTGCGTCCACGCCACCTGCGTCAGGTAGCCGCCGGTCGTGTGGAGGATCCCCTTCGGCTTGGCGGTCGACCCCGACGTGTAGAGGATGAACAGCGGGTGCTCGGCATCGAGCGGCTCGGCCGGGCACTCCGGCTCGGCCGCGTCCATGAGGTCGTGGAACCAGGCGTCCTTGTCAGCCATGGGCGCATCGTTGTCGACGTGGCGCACGACGATGCACGGAAGGTCGGGCATCACCTCGTCGACCTGCTGCTTGATCGGCGCGGTCTTGCCCTTGCGCCGCGCCCCGTCGACGGTGACCAGCGCCTTGGCGTCGGAGAACTCCATCCGCTCCTTGACCGACTCCGCGCTGAAGCCGCCGAACACGACGTTGTGGATCGCGCCGATGCGCGCGCACGCGAGCATCGCCACCGCGACCTGCGGGATCATCGGGAGGAAGATCCCGACGACGTCGCCCTTGCCGATCCCGCGCGCCTTCAGCGCGTTCGCGAACCGCTGCACGTCGACGTGCAGGTCGGCGT
>DATHJG010000701.1:0-2133 GCA_035489875.1 Solirubrobacteraceae bacterium
CGGCGCGCCCCGTGATGTGCTGCAGCGGCTCGCGGGCGGCACGCCGCTCGATGACCTCGAGCACGGCGAGCGCCTCGTACGGGTGCACGCCGGCATCCGTCGCGACGCGCGCCTGGACCTGACCGCGGCTGAGACCGAGGATGTGGCCGATCAACAGCTCGGCGTCGACGTCGGGGGTGGGGACGTGGGCGGCGGCGAGCACCTCGATGGCGTGGGTGCGGAGGGTTGCGATCGTGTGCGGGGGCATGGTGGCTGATTTCGACACGCTCGCCGGCGGCGAGCTACTCAATCAGCGGACCCGTCTCCGACGGCGGCCAGCTGCGCCTCTTCGTCGGCCTGAATGCAGGATTCGATGACCGGCTCGAGCGCGCCGTTCATCACCTGGTCGAGGTTGTAGGCCTTGTATCCGGTGCGGTGATCGGCGATCCGGTTCTCCGGGAAGTTGTAGGTGCGGATGCGCTCGGAGCGGTCCATCGTGCGGATCTGGCTCTTGCGCGCGGCGCTCGACACCGCATCCTGTTCTTCTTGCTGGCGGGCCAGCAGCCGCGCTCGCAGCACGCGCATCCCTGCCTCGCGGTTCTGCAGCTGGCTCTTCTCGTTCTGCATCGACACGACGATGCCGGTCGGCACGTGGGTGATGCGCACCGCCGAGTCGGTCGTGTTGACCGACTGGCCGCCGGGCCCGCTCGAGCGGAACACATCGATCTTCAGGTCGTTCTGGTTGATCTCGACCTCTTCGGGCTCGTCCACCTCGGGGAACACCAGCACGCCGGTCGTCGAGGTGTGGATGCGGCCCTGCGACTCGGTCGCCGGCACCCGCTGCACGCGGTGCACGCCGCCCTCGTACTTGAGGTGCGCCCACACGCCCTGCGACGGGTCGGTCGCGTTCGACTTGATCGCGAGCTGCACGTCTTTGAAGCCGCCCATGTCGCTGTCGGTGCTGGCCAGCAGCTCCGTCTTCCAGCCCTTGGACTCGGCGTAGTGGATGTACATGCGCAGCAGATCGGCCGCGAACAGCGCGCTCTCTTCTCCGCCCTCGCCGCCCTTGATCTCCATGATCACGTCGCGGCCGTCGTCGGGATCGCGCGGGATGAGCAGGCGTCGCAGCTTCTCCTGCGCGGTCGCCAGCCCCTCCTCGAGACCGGGCACCTCCTCGGCGAAGGCGTCGTCCTCCTTGGCGAGCTCACGCGCGGCGGCGAGGTCGTCGACGGCCTGCAGCCACGCCGAGTGCGCGAACGCGATCTTGCTCAACTCGGCGTACCGGCGGTTGACCTTCTTCGCACGCCCGGCATCCGCGTGGATGGCCGGGTCGGCGAGCTGTTGGGACAGCTCCTCCTGTTCGGCCAGCAGCGTCGCAACCGACTCGAACACGTGTTACTCCTTGTGGGCGTTCCCGTTGCCGTTGGCGCCGTTGCCGTTGGGCAGCGTCTTCTGGATCTGCACGAGGAATTCGGTGTTCGACGCCGTCTCGCGCAGCTTGGACAGGACGCCCTCGAGCTGCTGCTGCAGTTCGAGACCGGCGAGAGCGCGGCGCAGGCGCCAGGTGATCTTGATCTCCTCTGCGGAGAGCAGCTCCTCCTCGCGGCGGGTGCTGGATGCGTAGATGTCGACGGCGGGGAAGATGCGCTTGTCGGCGAGCGAACGCGAGAGGCGCAGCTCCATGTTGCCGGTGCCCTTGAACTCCTCGAAGATGACCTCGTCCATCTTGGACCCGGTCTCGACGAGCGCCGTGGCGAGGATGGTCAGCGAGCCGCCGCCCTCGATGTTGCGCGCGGCGCCGAAGAAGCGCTTCGGCGGGTAGAGCGCGCTGGCGTCGACGCCACCCGACAGGATGCGACCGGATGCCGGGGAGGCCAGGTTGTAGGCGCGGCCCAGGCGGGTGATCGAGTCGAGCAGCACGACGACGTCGTTGCCGAGTTCGACGAGGCGCTTGGCACGCTCGATCGCGAGTTCGGCGACCGTCGTGTGGTCCTCGGCGGGACGGTCGAAGGTGGAGGCGATGACCTCGCCCTTCACCGAGCGCTGCATGTCGGTGACCTCTTCTGGCCGCTCGTCGACCAGGACCACCATGATGTGGACCTCGGGGTTGTTGACCGCGATCGCCTTGGCGATGGCCTGCAGGATGAGCGTCTT
>DATHJG010000702.1:0-3726 GCA_035489875.1 Solirubrobacteraceae bacterium
CGAACCAGACGAGGGCGGTGTCCCCGTCACGGGCGGCGTGCGCGACGGCGGCCGCCGACACGGCGCAGTCCCCGCCGACGGTGATCGCGGGTCCGTCGAGCTCGCCGAGCACGTCGGTCAGCCGCTCCCTGACGAGCTGCAGCGAGCTGAACCGGGCGATGCCCGTGCTCTGATCGTCACCCGCCTCGAGCGGCACCGCCACCTCACGCGTCGCGGAGGCCGGCAGGTCTTCCTTGATCGCCGTGGCGCCCTCGGCCTGGCGCATGGCGCGCGACGAGGGGGAGCCCTGCCATTGCGGGACGACGACGAAGGTGACCGCCATGGTCACACTCTAGGAGTCACGCGGGCTCGCGGCGACGGCAGCGCCGTCAGCCATCGCATTCCGCGTTCCAGCGGCCCGGCGCCCAGGAACAGGCGCCAGAGCGTTCCGATCACGAGCGCCGACACGATCAGCACGGGCAGGGTGGCGTCCGGGTACACCCAGCGCTGGGCGTCGATGCGGGTGGCCTCGCGCAGGATCGTCAGCGCGATCGCCTGCGCCGTGTACAGCGTGAGCGCCATCGACCCCGCTGCCGCAACCGGGAACAGCGCGATCCGGATGCCGCGGCCGGCCGGATCCGGAAGGCTTCCGAGCAGGGTGGCGGCCCCGATCACGGCGACCGCGAGCCCGCCAGACCCGATCACCTCCGCCGCGGTCCCCGAGTGTGCAGCGGCCGTGACCCCGGGGATGACACTCCCCGCGCCGTAGCCGAACACCGCGGCGAGCGCGCCCGCGGCGATCATGACCACCTGCGTGCGCCGCCGCTCGAGCCCGGAGCGGGCGCAGATCAACCCGATGAGCGGGAACGCGAGCCAGATGAGCACGGGGTAGGGGCCGAACACCAGCCACTGGGTGAACGGAATCAGCAGCAGCGGGACCGCGTTCGGATCCCCCTCCTCCGTCGCCCACGCGACCAGGGGCGGAGCCAGGGCGACCACGAGCACGGTCGCGATGGCGAGCACCGGCCGGGGCGCGAACAACAGCGGAACGAGCAGCACGAATGCGAGCCCGTAATAGTCGAGGATGACCGCGAGCGGCGGTTGCACGAGCGTCGTCAGGATGACGCCGAGCAGGATCAGGGTCGCCCCGCGCACCGCGATCGAGGCGCGCAGCAGCCCGCGTTGCCCGCGCGGCGGGTCGGATCCTCCCGTCAGCAGCCCGAGCGAGACGCCGGCGACCGTCGCGAACAGGATCGAGGATCGCCCGTCGTAGATGTTCTCGTCGCGAGAGAAGACGACGTGCGCCGCGAACATCCCGAGGAGCGCGATGCCGCGAGCCAGGTCGGGTCCGAAGACCCGGCCCGGCTCGAACCCGCGCAGCGTCGGCCCGGCCCTACGAGGAGGTGATGGCCTGCGGCGATCCGCCGGCCTTGAGGGCGGCGAGGCGGGCATCCACCTCGACCTGCTTGTCGAGATCCTCGAGGGACTCGAACTGCGAGTCGAGGGTCGACGCCGCGATCTCCTGCTGTCCGACGACCTTGGCCTCCTCGCGGCGGACCTTGTCCTCGAACCGGCCCAGCTCGCTGGTCGGGTCGAGCACGTCGATCGATGACAGCGCGTCGGCGACCTGCGACTGCGCCTCTGCGGTCTTCGCGCGGGCGACGAGCTCGTCGCGCTTCGCCGTCAGCTCGTTGAGCTTGCCGCGCATGCCTTCCAGGCCGTCCTTGAGCTTGTCGACGACGACGTTCTGCGACGCGATCGTCGGCTCGGCATCCTTCGCCTCGTTCTCGGCCGCGATCTGCTTGCCGAGCGCGACCTTCGCGAGCTTGTCGAACTTGTCGGCGTCGGCGGCGTTGCCGCCCTGGCGCAGCTCGTCGGCCTTGGCGCTCGCGGCGAGGGCCTTGCGCCCCCAGTCGGCGGCAGCCTCGATGTCCTCGGTGTGGTCCTGCTCCATCAGCCGGAGGTTGCCGATGGTCTGGCCGACCGCGCTCTCGGCCTCGGCGATGCTGTTGGTGTAGTCACGCACGAGCTGATCGAGCATGAGCTGCGGGTCCTCCGCCTGATCGAGCAGGGCGTTGATGTTCGCGCGCATGAGCTGCGAGATGCGTCCGAGGATGGACTGCTTTGCCATGATGTGCCTTTCTTCGCGGTCGGTTCACGGTATCGGTAGGAACGGGATGCTGGCGAGAGTCAGAAGCGCCCGCCGCCGCCACGGCGTCCGCCACTCGACCGCGACGACGAGCTGCTGCGGCGGGAGCTGCTGCTCGACCGGCGGGAGCTGCCGCCGAACCCGCTCGGCCGCGAGCTCGACCACCCGCCGCCGCCCCACGACCAGCCACCACCACCGCTCGAGGAGCCTCCTCCGCCGGAGCCCCCGAAGAACAGGTCGCTCAGGATGCCGCCGAGACCGGCGCCGTCCGCCTCCTGATAGCCCGGAACGTCCCCATACCCCTGCACGGTCGAACTCTGCTCGTAGTCGGTGACATCCCCCCGAGCGGACTGCAGGGCCGCCTCCGCGAGACGCGTCGCCTCGCGTGCCTCGGTCAGCGCCTGAGCGGGATCGCTCGCCGTGAGCGACACCGCCGTCGCGAGGTGCCGGTCTGCCTCGGAGATGCGCGTGCGGGCGGTACTGCCGACAGCACCGCGATGGGTCGTGATGAAGTCCTGCGCCGCGGAGACCTGCGACTGGGCGAGTTTCAGGTCCACGTCGAGTTCGGCGGCGGCCGACGCGCGCAGCTCGGCCTGGGCGGCGAGGTCGGCGGCGACGGTGTCGACGCTGGCGAGAAGCTGCCCCACCTGGCCGACGGCCTGCTGGGCGGCGCGGACCGCGACCGCGGCCTCGCCCTTCGGCGTGGCGAGTTCCTTCCGTGCGTTGGCGACAGCGGTCGCCGCGAACTCGGTGAGCTTACGCGCCTGGGTAGGGACGTCCGCGATGACGCTCAGGTCGGCCTGCGGGTGGGTCGCGGTGAGCTGCGCGATGGATGCCTCTGCCGCGTCGATGCGCGAGGCGAGGCCGGCCTGGTCGGCCGCGACCTTCTCGAGCACCTCCGGCGCGTTCCGGTCGAGCTGCCGCAGCTGATCGAACGCGTCCGCCTGGGCGTCGAGGGTCTGATCAGCCCTCTCGGCCAGCTCGATCAGCTGCAGGGTCATCGCGCGGTGCTGCTCAGGCGTCTCGGGATAGGCGTCGTCGAGCTTCTGACGCAATTCGAACGCCTGCTTCGCGATCCCCTTCGCGTCGGCGAGCGCGGACGCGAAGTCGCGGGTCTGGTCCTCGCCGAATTGGGCCTGGGCGAACCCGAGTTCCTGCTCGCTCGTCTTCAGCGCGTCGTCCAGCTCGACGAGAAGGGCGCCCGCCTGCCTCTCGAGCTCTGCGCTGTCGGCCGCCGCGGCATCCTGAACCCGCTTGGTCGCCCCACGGCGCCGCACCAGACCGACGACGACCGCGGTTCCGGCTCCGACCACGACGACGCCGCCGATGATCGGCAGCACGGGGGACGGCGCCTGCGCGTCGGACAGCCCCTCGGCGAACGCCACGGCGCCACCGCCCCAGTCGTCGTCGCGCAACCGCGGGATCAGCCGGTCCTCGGCGACGCCGGCGAGCGCGTCGTCGCTCATCGGGAACGCCTCGGCGACCGAATAGCGGAACGTGCGTTCCTCGACGGCGATGGAGAGCAGGATGTCGCGGTCGCCCAGTCCGCTCAGCTCGGCGGAGCGGTTGGCCCAGTCCTGGTCGCTCGAGGCGCCGGT
>DATHJG010000703.1:0-2467 GCA_035489875.1 Solirubrobacteraceae bacterium
TCGGGTCGCCGCAGGCCGGCTACGTGACCGGCGCGTCGCTGATGGTCGACGGCGGGCTGACGGCGCGGCGCGCGGGCTGAGGGGCGCGTTGACGCGCCAGTGCTCGCATGATTCGATCTCTCTCGTGCGACTGCACCGGGAGATGATGCGCCAGCTCGTCACCGAGATCGTGGACGGGACGCGGGCCGAGGGGGAGATGCTGCCGCGCGAGGTCGACCTCGCCGCGCGGTTCGACGTCAGCCGCGGCGTCACGCGCGAGTGCATCCGGGCGCTGGAGGAGCGCGGCCTGCTGAGCGTCCGCCACGGGCGCGGCGCGACGGTCACGCCGCGCGAGCAGTGGGACATCTTCGACCCGGACATCATCACCACGCTGCTGGAGGGCTCGGCCGCGGTCGAGGTGCTCGGCGACTACCTCGAGTGCCGCCGGATCCTCGAGATCGAATGCGCGGGCCTCGCGGCCGAGCGGGCCACGGAAGCCGACGGCGACCGGCTCGCGCGCTGTTTCGCGCGCATGGAGTCGGCCGTGCGGTCGCGCGCCCCGGGCGCCGAGGCGGCGTTCCACGACGCCGACCTGGGCTTCCACCAGGCGCTCGTCGACGCGACCGGGAACCTCGCGCTCGGCACGCTCACGCGCCGCATCCATGATGCGCTGCTCGCCGCGCGGTATCCGCTCGCGCGCCCGACGTACCGTCGCAACCGCGCGCTGCCCGAGCACGAGGCGATCCTGCATGCGGTCGTGGACGGCGACGCGGACGGCGCCCGCAGCGCGATGGCCGAGCACCTCGCCACCGTAGAGCGGTACCTGGACGAGCACGCCCGGCGCCTCGCACGCGCCGCCTGACGCCCCCGCAGGGCGGAGGAACGAAAGTGTGACCTTGTGCCGCCGGTCGTCCGGTGATTCGATCACTCGGGTGAGCGCGGCGGACATCCTCGTCACCTGGCCGGACTTCGACGTCGACGACGCCGAGACCGGCGCCCGCCTCACGGCCGCGGGCCACGCGGTCCGGCTCGCGCCGAAGTTCGGCCGGCGCTCGCCGGACGACCTCGCGCGGCTGCTCGACGGCGTCGCGGGCGCGATCGTCTCGACCGACCCGTTCGACGCCGGCGTGCTCGGCCGCGCGCGGGGCCTGCGGGTGATCGCCCGCGTCGGCGTGGGGACCGACTCGATCGACGTCGAGGCGGCCACGCTGCACGGCGTCGCGGTCTGCATCACGCCGGGCGCCAACGCGGCGACCACCGCCGACCACGCGGTCGCGCTCATGCTCGCCGCGCTGCGCCGCATCCCCGAGCACGACCGGGCCGTGCGGGCCGGCGGCTGGCCGCGCGGCCAGGACGCGACGCCGTGGGAGCTGAGCGGCGCGACCGTCGGCCTGGTCGGCTACGGCACGATCGGCCAGCTCGTCGCGCGGCGCCTCGACGGGTTCGCCGTCCGGATCCTCGCCTGCGACCCGATCCCGCCGGGCGGCGAGGAGAACGTGCATCCGAGCGAGCTCGACGAGCTGCTGCGGGCGAGCCACGTCGTCTCGCTCCACGCCCCGCTCACGCCGGCGACTACCCTCCTCATGGACCGCCGCAGGATCGGGCTGATGCGCCCGGACGCGGTCCTCGTGAACACCGCGCGCGGCGGCCTGATCGACGAGGCGGCGCTGGTCGACGCGCTCGAGGCGCGCCGGATCCGCGCGGCCGGGCTCGACGTGTTCGCGGACGAGCCGCCGGCGTCGGCCCGCCTGCGGCGGCTGCCGAACCTCATCCTCACGCCGCACATGGGCGGGGTGAGCGAGCGCTCGGTCGCCGAGATGACCCGCCAGGCGACGGCCGCCGTCCTCGACGTGCTCGACGGCGGGCGCCCCGACGGCCTCGTGAACCCCGACGTGCTCGCAGGGAACGGGCTGCGCTGATGCAGGTCGGCACCGTCCTGTCCGTTCCCGGCGCGCTCTACGCCGAGCTGCTGGCGCGGCACTTCGACTTCGTCTGGATCGACCTCGAGCACGGCGCGCTCGGGCCTGCCGAGATGCAGGAGGCGGTGATCGGCGTGCAGGCGGCCGGCGCGTCGGCGCTCGTGCGCATCCCGACCGCGACCTCGTTCTCGCCGAGCCTCGACGCCGGCGCGGACGGCATCGTCGTGCCGCGCGTGCGGAGCGCCCGTGAGGCCGAGGGGGTCGTGCGGCGGCTGCGCCACGCGCCGGAGGGCGTGCGCGGCTACGGCCCGCGCCGGCTGGCGGTCTGGCCGCGCGCCGAGCAGCCGAGCTGCGCCGTGCAGATCGAGGATCTCGCGGGCGTGCACGCAAGCGCGGAGATCGCGCGGGTCGACGGCGTCGACGCGCTCGTCGTCGGCGTCGCGGACCTCTCGTTCGAGCTGGGTGAGCCGCTGGTGCTCGACGCGCCGCCGCTGCGCAGCGCGATCGACGCCGTCCGCGGCGCCGCGGCCGAGGCGGGCGTGCCGTTCGGGCTGGCCGGGCTGCCCGTG
>DATHJG010000704.1:0-6029 GCA_035489875.1 Solirubrobacteraceae bacterium
CGCCCGATCTCCGCCAGCGGCACGTACTCGCGATACCAGGCGCGCAACCGGGCGTCAGCGTCGGGTGTCCAGCGGGCGGCCATCGAATCGGAGCGACGCGGGCTCACAGATGCCGCCACTCCGTCTTCCACACGCCGCCACTGCCCGGGGTCGCCTCCAGCGTCCCCCGGCCGGGGGCGAAGTGCCCGAAGTCGACGACGTAGAGCCAGCCGTCGGGGCCGAAGCGGACGTCGATCGGGCGCTGCAACGGCGCGACGCCGAGCGTCTCCAGCGTCCAATCGCTCGGATCGACGACGGCGACCGCGCGCCCGACCCGCGGACCGGACGGCGCCGTCATCGGCACCTCGTCGCCGAACAGCGCCACCGCGATGCGGCCGTCGGGCGCCTCGTCGAGCTTGACGGCGGCGACGTGGGGCTCGAACTCGAGCAGGGCGCGCTCCGGCGGCGGCAGCTCGTCGTGGTTGGCGAGCACGAACTCGGGCGCCGAGCCGGTCTCGGGCGCGAAGCGCGGATCCGAGATCGGGGTCCCACCGATGAAGTCCGGGAAGCCGTACCAGGCGCCCTCGCGCACCTCGAACAGCAGATCGGGGACCTGGCCGACCGGGCGGCTGCCGCGGTCGTCGGCGCCCTGGTCGCAGGCGATCAGCCGGCCGTCGCGCAGGAAGTGGATGCCGAACGCGTTGCGCAGCCCCCACGCGACGAGCTCGAGGTCGCTGCCATCCGGGTCGCAGCGCATCATCGCGGCGGTGCACGGCAGCGTCGCGGGCAGCCGCGTGCCCGCCGGCCGGACGTCGCCGAACGGCGCGAACGCGCCCGTCCTCGCGCGCGCGCCCGCGCGGAACGGGTCCTCGGTCTCCACGGCCACGCCGCGCAACTCGATCTCGAGGCCGGGGAGGTCGTACGCGTGCGGCAGCAGCTTGAGCCAGCCGAGGTCGTAGGCGTCCAGGCCGATGATGCCGGTGTTGGTCATCGCCCCCTGGCTGAAGTAGAGCTTGCCATCGGGCCCGAAGGCGACCATGTTCGCCTGGTAGTTGCCGGGCCCCGGGAGACCGTCGAGGATCGGCTCGAGCTCCCCGCCGGCCGGCGACAGGCGCGAGATGCGGCCCGGGTGGCCGCCCTCGGTGACGTAGAGCGCGCCGTCGTGGTAGCGCAGGCCGTTGACCGGCGGCCGCAGCCCGTCGGCGAGCAGCGCCCGCTGCTCGCCGTCGAGCCGCCAGACGCGGCCGCCGCGCGCCGCGCCGCCGAACGGCAACCCCGACTCGGCGACGTATGCGGTGCCGTCGTCGTCGAACGTCAGGCTCGTAGGGAAGTCGAGGCCGCCCGCGACCTGCTCCAGCGTCGCCTGGGCGCTACGGGGTTCCAGCACCGCCGCCTCCTCCTCCGCCCCCTTTCCCGCTCGCGACGGAGGCGACGTACTTGGACACCGCCTCGATCTCGGCATCGGAGAGGCGGCCGCCGAAGGCCGGCATGCCGCCGCCGCCGTTCGTGACCTGGCGCTGGACCGTGCTCGCGTCGAGCGCGAGCGCGTCGAGATCCGGCCCGGTCGTCCCGTTGGTGCCCGCGGCGGCGAGCACATGGCAGGAGCCGCAGCTCTCGGCGAAGACCGCCTCGCCGGACGCCTTCTGCCCGCCGCCGCCTTGCAGGTCCGTCGGCTCGGGCGTCGGGGTACCGGCCCGGGTGGGCGTGCCCGTCGCGTCGAGCCGGTAGGCGACGATCTCGGCCCGCTGGCCCTTGCCCTGCGGGTAGCTCGCGGCCGTGATGAGCGTGTCGCCGGCGATGGCGACCGGAGCGTTCGTCCCCGCCGGGAGCTGGTCCTCCCAGACGGTGTCGCCGGTCGCCGTATCGAGCGCGAAGAGCTTGCCGTCGAACGTGGTGCTGAACACCAGGTCGTTGACCACGGTCGCCGCTCCATAGACGGCGTGGTCGAACTCGTGGGTCCACTTCACGTCGCCCGTCGCGAGATCGAGCGCGACAAGCTCGCCGTCGTCCTTGGTGACGTCCAGGACCTGCTCGGTCTGCGACTTGAACGTGACGGGGAGGTTGACGACGGGCGCGAACACCGTGGTGTCGTCGACGGCCATCTGGGTCTCGACCCCGCCGAGGACCCCCGGCAGCACGGTGACCGGCATCTTGACCTGGAAGTCGCCCTTGATCGCCAACTCGTTGTCGGCGTCGTGGCCGTTGTGCTTGCCGACGGCACGCTTCCAGAGCAGCTCGCCCGTCTGCGGGTCGAACGCGTAGACGTAGCCCATCTTCCCGCCGGCGAGCGTCACCGGCTTGCCGTCGACTTCAGCGAGCACCGGCGGGAGATGGAGGTCCCAATCCCAGATGTCGTGCGGCAGGACCTGGTTGTGCCAGCGCATCTCCCCGGTCTTGGCGTCCAGCTTGACGATCGTGTTGCTGTACTTGTTCGGACCCGGGCGGCTCGCTCCCCAGGGAAGCTTCTCCGTCCCCGGCCACGGGGCGGGGTT
This sequence comes from Solirubrobacteraceae bacterium, assembly GCA_035489875.1. Lineage (GTDB taxonomy): Bacteria > Actinomycetota > Thermoleophilia > Solirubrobacterales > Solirubrobacteraceae > DASQMT01. Next base: position 2,472 of record DATHJG010000704.1, read on the forward strand.
CGCGACGTCGACGTACATCGCGCCGTCGGCGTCGAACGCCGGCGGGTGCCAGAGGCCGCCGCCGGAGTTGATCTTGGTGTGCTCCGCGGACCAGAGATCCTTGGGCACGGTGTCGAACGACCAGCGCTTCTCGCCGGACGCGGCATCGAGCGCCCACAGGACGCCCGCGCCGTTGCCCTTGTAGAACGCGCTGATGTTCCCGGGCACCGTGGAGACGTAGACGAGGCCGTCGTGCAAGCCCGGCGCCATGTCGATCCCCTCGTTGGCGTTGCGGGTGAGCTTCACGCGCCAGATCTCCTCGCCCGTCTCCTGATCGAGCGCGAAGGCCGACGTCGCGGTCGCCCCGTAGACGCGGCCCTCGCCGACGGCGACGCCGTTGGGCCCGACGCTGGTGGAGTCGTAGTCCTTCTTCCAGACCAGCTCGCCGGTCTCGAGGCTCCGCACCTCGACGTTGGACTCGAGGTCCTGCGTGTAGACCCTTCCACCGGTGATGATCGGCGTCGCCGAGTAGCCCCCGAACGTGCCGGTGGCGGAGATCGGCGCCGTCCAGGCCACGCCGAGGCGCGCGACGGAGCGCTTGTCGATCGGACCGCCGACGCGCCGCCGATTGGCCAGATCGCCGTTGGGCGCGCCCCACGAGTCGGTGTCGGCGGCCACCGAGTCGCCGACGTTCAGCGCCGGAGTCCCGGCGAGGGGCCTCGGGGTGGCCACCGGATCCTTGTTGTCGCCTCCGCCACAGCCGGCTACCGCCGCCACGGTCATCGCGAACGCGATGGCCAACCACGACCGGCGCCGGTGGCGCCAGCTTCGGTGATCTCTCCCACGACCCATCCTGCCCCCAGCCGGTCAGACAAACGACCGCCTCACGGTATGGTCCCGCGACGGTGACGTCCAAGACCGATTGACCGCGCGTCCTATGCCGATACGACATGGATTGCCTGGCGGCATGCTGGGAGACCTGAGTCGCCTGCGCTCGTTCATCGCCGTGGCCGAGGAGCTGAGCTTCACGCGCGCCGCTCAGCGACTTCACATCGCCCAGCCATCGCTCTCGCGCTCGATCCGCCGGCTCGAGCAGGATGTCGGCGTGGGGCTGTTCGCCCGTACGAGCCGGAGCGTCGCCCTGACGCCCGCAGGAGAGGCACTGCTGGAGCACGCGCGCGCCGCGGTCGCCCACGCGGACCGCGGCATGTCCGCGGCGCGGCGCGCGGCGAGCGGTACCACCGAGACGCTGCGCGTCGCGTTCACCAGCGCGCTCGCGACCCGCTTCGTGCCGCGGACGGCGGGCCGCTTCGCGGACGCCAACCCCACCGCGTCCCTGACGTTGAGCGAGGCGGACCCCGGGATCGTGTGCGCGGGGTTGGCCAACGGCGAGTTCGACGTCGGCGTGGTGTATTCGGGCAGGCCGTTGGGCCACGAGACCGACGGCCTGCTGGTGGAGACGCTCTCGACCGACCGGCTCTACGCCGTCCTTCCCGCCGACCACGCCCTGGCGCGCCGGGCCAGCGTCCCGCTCGGCGCGCTGGCCCGCGAGCCGTGGATCGCGATGGCCCGATCGACCAGCACCGACGCGCGCGACTTCCTCCTCGAGCTGCGGCGGCGGGCGGGCCGCGAGCTGTCGATCGTCCAGGAGGCGACGACCATCCACCTGATCCTGGGGCTGGTCGCCGCCCGCATCGGCGTGTCGGTGCTCCCGGCGGCGGCGGCGAGCCGCCTGGACGGCGTCGCGTTCGTGCCGCTCGACGATGCGTTCGAGCTCGACCTGCTCGCGGTCGTCCCGGGCAAGCCCACGGCGCTCGTGCGCGCGTTCCTCGACGCCGCACACGACACTGCGGGGGAATCGGTGGTCGCTGATCCCCGACTGCCCGCGGCGCGCGCGTACGGTTGACGACCACGTTGTCGAGCGCCGCCCGCAGGCCGATCGCGTGCGCACCCGGCAGCACCGCGGAGCGTCAGGGCCTCGGGTCGCCCACCCAGTAGCGCGGCCCTGGACCGGACACGGCCGCACGGTCGCCGGGGTTGGCGAACGCGCAGCGGTCGAGCGAGAGGCAGCCGCAGCCGATGCAGTCGGTCAGCCCGGCCTTGAGCCGCTGGAGCTCGGCGATCCGGGCGTCGATGCGGGCGTTCCACGCCGCGCTCAGCCGCCCCCAGTCGGCCCGCCTCGGCACGCGGCCGGGCGGGAGCTTGGCGAGCTCGGCGCCGATCTCGTCGAGTGTCATCAGCCCTGCCCGCTGGGCGAACACGATGAACGCCACCCGGCGCACGACCGCGCGGGCGTAGCGGCGGTGGCCGGCCCCCGTGCGGTCGGACGAGATCAGCCCGCGCTCCTCGTAGAACCGCAGCGCGGATGGCGCGACGCCGCTGCGGGCGGCCAGCTCGCCGATCGTCAGCGGTTCGGGCACGCGCGCATGACAGCGCACTCGCCGCGCAACTTCAAGCGGACTTGAACTCCGGCCAGCCCGCCACGAACAAGTCGAGCGCCAGCTCGCCCGAGTCGTCGGCACGGTAGCGCTCGATGTCGGTGACGCCCGCCTCCGCGAGCACCTCGTCGTCGATGTAGGCGTTGCCGGTCGCCGCGCGCGGATCGCGCTCGAGGATCACGCGCGCCGCGTCGGCGACGATCTCGGGCGTCCGGCTCATCGCCATCGCCCGGTCGCCGCCGAGCAGGTTCTGGACCGCCGCCGTGGCGATCAGCGTGCGCGGCCACAGGCAGTTCGCGCCGACGCCGTGCTCGCGCTCGTCCTCCGCGACGCCGAGCGTGAGCATCGACATGCCCATCTTCGACACGGTGTAGGCGGCGTGGCCGCGCAGCCAGCGCGGGTCGCTGCTGAGCGGTGGGCTGAGCGTGAGCACGTGCGCGTGGTCGGACGCCCGCAGGTGCGGCAGCGCGGCGCGGGTCAGCAGGAACGTGCCCCGCACGTTGATGTCGAGCATCAGGTCGTAGCGCTTCGGCGGGAGGTCGGCGATCGGCGCCAGGTTGATCGCCGACGCGTTGTTGACGACGACGTCGATCCCGCCCCACCGCTCGACCGCGGCGGCGACGAACGCGTCGACCTGCGCTTCGTCGCGCACGTCGCCGACGACCGGCAGCGCCTCGCCGCCCGCCGCCGCGATCGCCTCCGCGGCCGTGTGGATCGTCCCCGGCAGCTTGGGATGCGGCTGGTCGGTCTTGGCGAGCAGGGCGATCTTCGCGCCGGTGCGGGCGAGCGCGACGGCGATGGCGAGGCCGATGCCGCGGCTGCCGCCGGACATCACGACGACGCGGTCCGTGAGGGGTGAGGACATACGTCGAACGCTATACGCCACTCGGGGAGATCCATCCGGTGCTCGACGTCCGGCTGACCGCGGCGCGCCGCGCGACCGTTCGCCGTGGGCCGATGCCGCCGCGCGTGGGAGATCGTTCCGGTGCTCGACGTCCGGCTGACCGCGGCGAGCCGCGCAATCACTTGCCGGGCAGCCTCCCGTCTGCGCTCCGGGAGTTACCTTAGCCTTGGCCGATGTCCTCACCCCTCACCGACCGAGTCGTCGTGATGTCCGGCGGCAGCCGCGGCATCGGCCTCG
>DATHJG010000705.1:0-2361 GCA_035489875.1 Solirubrobacteraceae bacterium
GGCGCGCGCGGGGTCAGGGTCCGAGCCGGTGCCGGCGCCGGTTCCGGCCGCGGTCGAACGTTCGACCGCGGCCGGAACCGGCGCCGGCACCGGCTCGGACCCTGACCCCGCGCGCGCCGCGGTGGCCAGCCGCCGCCGGCGGGCCGCGCAGCTCGGCCGGCGCGTCGCGCGGGAGCGCGCGCTCAGTAGCGGCGCTGGAGCCGCTCGCGCCCGGCCAGGTGGGCGGCTGCGAGGGCGCGGACCGACTCCGCGCCGGCCGCCTCCGGCACGCCGAGGTCCCAGAACGCGCCCGTGTCGAGCAGCGGGCGGCCCGGCGCGGTCGGGCAGTGGATGACGGTCGTGACGCCCCCGTCGCGCGCGTCCGCCAGCGCATCCGCGAGCGCGTCCGCATCGTCCGCGCGGCGTCCGCGGCAGCCGAAGCTCGCCGCGTTGGCGGCGTAGTCGACCGCGAGCGCCCCACCGCCCTCGCGCGCGAGGAACTCGTTGCCGATGCTCACGCCCGACTTCCCGCGCGCGAGCGCGTCGATCGATCCGTACCCCGAGTTGTCGAGGACCACGACGGTCAGCTTCCACTGCTCCTGCACGGCCGTGACCAGCTCGCTCGCCCCCATCAGGTACGTGCCGTCGCCGATCAGCACGAAGATCTCGCCGCCCTCGCCCTCGTGCATGCGCACCCCGAGCGCGGCGGGGATCTCGTGCGCCATGCACGAGAACCCGAACTCGACGTGGGCGCGGCTGCCCGGGACCACGCGCCAGGCCTTGAGCACGTCCCCGGGAGCCCAGCCCGCCGCCGCGATCACCCAGTCGCCGGCGCGGGCCGCCGCGTTGACGGTCGCGTAGACCTCGCCCTGCGTCATCCGGCCCGCGCCGTCCGCCCGCAGATCGGCGGCAAGCTCCACCTCCCACGCCGCCCGCGCCGCCTCGACCTCGTCGCGGTACGCGTGCGACACGGGCGGCGCCTCACGCCCCAGCGCCTCGAGCGCGAGCCGCGCATCGGCGACGACCGGCGCGGCGGACAGCTTGTACGCGTCCGCCGCGCACACGTTGATCCCGACGAACCGCACGTCCGGATGCTGGAACAGCGAATGCGACCCGGTCGTGAAGTCCGACAGGCGGGTGCCGACGCACAGCACGAGGTCGGCCTCCGCCGCCACGCGGTTGGCCGCGGCGGTCCCGTTCACGCCCAGCCCGCCCAGCGCGAGCGGGCCGGGCGGCATCGCTCCCTTGCCGGCCGAGGTCTCGGCCACCGGCGCGCCCGTCCGCCGCGCGAACGCGAGCAGCGCGTCCTCGGCCTCGGCGTGGACGACGCCGCCGCCGGCGATGACGAGCGGACGCCGGGCGGCGCGCAGCAGCGCGAGCGCGTCGGCCAGCTCGAGCGGGTCCGGCGCCCGGCGCGCCACCCGCCACGTCCGCGGCGCGAAGAAGCGGACCGGGAAGTCGGCCGCCTCGCCGAGAACGTCCTGGTGCAGGGCGATCGTCACGGCGCCCGTCTCGGCCGGATCGAGCAGCACGCGCATCGCCTCGGGCAGCGCGCCGATCAGCTGCTCGGGCCGCGCGATCCGGTCGAACAAGCGGCTCAACGGGCGGAACGCATCGTTGACCGACGCGTCCCGCTCGAGCGGATGCTCGAGCTGCTGGAGCACGACCCCGGCGCGGCGGCTCGCGAACGTATCGGCCGGAAGGAGCAGGACCGGCAGGCGGTTGACGGTCGCGGTGGCCGCGCCCGTGAGCATGTTCGTCGCGCCCGGGCCGATCGACGCGGTGCAGGCCAGCGCCTGCAGCCGCCGCGCCGCCTTGGCGTAGCCCATCGCCGTGTGCACCATCGCCTGCTCGTTCTTCGGCTGGTGGAACGGCAGCTCCGCGCCCTCCTGCGCGAGCGCCTGGCCGAGCCCCAGCACCTGGCCGTGGCCGAAGATCCCGAACATCGCGGGGACGGCGCGGCGGCGCACCCCGTCGCGCTCCGACCACTGCGCCTGCAACCAGCGGACGAGCGCTTGTCCGGTCGTCAGCCGCACGGTCTGATCGGGCATCGCGAGCCTCCTCTCACCGGGCCGTCCAGCCGCCGTCGAGGCGCAGGCTCGAGCCCGTCATCAGCGCCGCCGCCGGCGACGCGGCGAACACGATCGCACCGGCCACCTCGCTCGGCGCGCCGAGGCGCCCGAGCGGGATCTGCGCGAGCGTCTCCTCGCGGAAGCTCGGGTCGGCGAAGAACGGCGCGGTCAGCGGCGTCTCGACGAACGTGGGCGCGACCGCGACCACGCGGACGCCGCGCGGCGCGAGCTCGACCGCCATCGCCTTCGTCAGCCCTTCGACCGCGTGCTTCGTGGCGCAGTACGCAGTCCGCCGCCTCGCTCCGACGTG
>DATHJG010000706.1:0-2526 GCA_035489875.1 Solirubrobacteraceae bacterium
GGCGTCGTGCTGCTCGGCCCGAACTGCCTCGGCGTGTTCGACGCCGGCGCCGAGCTCGAGCTCGTCTCGAACGACCTCCCGCCGGGCCCGATCGGCCTGATCTCCCAGAGCGGCAACCTCGCGCTCGAGATCGGGATGATCGCCGCCGACGCCGGGCTCGGGTTCTCGCGGTTCGTTTCGATCGGCAACCAGGCGGACGTCCAGGTCGCGGAGCTGATCGGCAACCTCGCCGAGCATCCGGGAACGGAGCTGATCGCGATCTACGTCGAGGACTTCCGCGACGGCCGCGCGTTCGCCGCGGCGGCGGAGGCCGCGACGCGCGCGGGCAAGCCGGTCGTGCTGATGGCGATCGAGCACACCGCGGCGACGGCGCGCGCGGTGGCGTCGCACACCGGCGCGCTCGCGTCCGACGGCGCGGCGATCGACGCCGCCTGCCGCGCCGCCGGCATCGAGCGCGTGCGCGCACCGCAGGAGCTGATCGACGTCGCCGACGGCCTGCTCCGCGCCGGGCCGATGCGCGGGCGCCGCGTCGGCGTGCTCGCCGACGGCGGCGGGCACGCCGGGATCGCGACGTCGCTGCTGCAGCGCGCGGGGCTGGAGCTGCCGCGGCTCGGCGACGCGCTCATGACGGAGCTGCGCGCCGCGCTCCCACCCACCGCGGCGCTGTCGAACCCGATCGACCTCGCGGGCGGCGGCGAGCAGGACATCCGCACGTTCGACCGCACGGCGCAGGCGCTGCTCCGCTCCGGCGAGGTCGACGCGGTGCTCATGACCGGCTACTTCGGCGGCTACAGCGAGTACGCCGAGACGCTCGGGCGTGGCGAGGCGTCGGCGGCCGAGGCGCTGGCGGACGCAGCGCACGTCAGCGGCCGCCCGCTGGTCGTGCAGACGATGCACCCGCAGACGCCCACGTCCTGGACGCTGCGCCGCCGCGGCGTGCCCGTGTACCGGTCGATCGAGCGCGCCGTCGACGTCTGCGCGCGGCTGGCGGAGCACGGCGAGCGCGGTCCCGACGGCGTGCCGCAGCTCCCGCCCGCGACCGAGCCGGTGGCGGGCGACGGCTACGACGACGCGCGCGCGCTGCTCGCGGGCGGCGGGGTCCGGTTCGCGGGCGCGCGGACGGTGGCCGGCGCCGACGAGGCGGTCGCGGCGGCGGACGCGCTCGGCTACCCGGTCGTGCTCAAGGCGCTCGGGCTGCTGCACAAGTCGGACGCCGGCGGCGTGGCGCTCGGGCTGCGCGACGCGGACGCGCTGCGGGCCGCGGCCGCGGACATGGAGCGGCGGCTGGCGCCGGAGGCGTTCAGCGTCGAGCAGCTCGCGCCGGTGGGCGACGGCGTCGAGTTGCTGATCGGCGCACGCTGGGACGCGCGCTTCGGCCCGATCGCGCTGGTCGGCCTCGGCGGGCTGTTCACGGAGATCCTGCGCGACGTCGCGGTCGCGCTCGCGCCGGTGGACGAGGAGCGCGCGCTGGCGCTGCTCGACTCGCTCCGCGCGGCGCCGCTCCTGCACGGCGCGCGCAGCCGTACGCCGCTCGACGCGCGCGCGGCCGCGGCAGCCCTCTCCGCGCTCTCGCGCGTGGCGGCGGAGCACCCGGAGATCGCGGCGATCGAGGTCAACCCGCTGCTGGTGCTGCCCGACGGCGTGCTCGGGCTGGACGCGCGACTCGAGCTGGCCGCGCCACCGCACGAGAGTGTGGGCACGTCATGAGCGCGCGGTCCTGGAGCGCGGCGTCGTGAACGACCCGCTCGTCGACGTCCGGCGCGAGGGCGCCGCCGCGGTCATCGCGCTGCGGCGCGAGCGCAAGCTCAACGCGCTCTCGTCCGCGCTCGAGGGCGCGCTCGGCGACGCGCTGGATCACCCCGACGTGCGCGCGAGCGCGTGCGTCGTCATCACCGGCGGCCCGCGTGCGTTCTCCGCCGGCGCGGACGTGGGCGAGATGCGCGACCTCGACCCCGCGGCGATCCTCGCCTACTACCGCTCCACCGGCGGCGTGTACGAGCGGGTCGCGCGGCTACCCCAGCCGACGATCAGCGCGATCGCCGGGTACTGCCTGGGCGGCGGGCTCGAGCTGGCGCTCGCGACGGACTTCCGCGTCGCCGACACGACCGCGTCGTTCGGCCTGCCCGAGGTCGGCATCGGCATCCTCCCCAGCTCGGGCGGCACGCACCGGCTGACGCGCCTGATCGGCACGGCGCGCACGAAGGAGCTCGTGCTGCTCGGCGACCGCTTCGGGGCGGACGAGGCGCACCGGCTCGGCCTCGTCACCGAGGTCGTCGCCGAGGGGGAGTCGCTCCCGCGCGCGCTCGCGCTGGCGGAGCGCATCGCCGCCCTGCCGCCGCTCGCGGTCTCCGTCGCCAAGCAGGTCATCGACGCACTGCCCGGCGCCTCCGACGAAGCCGGCCTCGCGCTGGAGCGGCTCGCCTACGGCATGCTCGCCCAGACGCCGGAGCACCAGGACGCGACGCGGGCGTTCACCGAGAAGCGGGTCTGACCCCGTTCAGGTGAGCGCCGGCGCCGGCTCCGCCA
>DATHJG010000707.1:0-5716 GCA_035489875.1 Solirubrobacteraceae bacterium
CCGTACACCAACGCCGGGCCCACCACTCACACCGCTCCCGCCCCCGCGCACCGCCGAATCCAACTGCGTCAGGCTCCGCTGACGCTCCCGACCTGGGTGGCCGACTTCGCAAGCGTCTCGTCGATCGTGTGGATGACGCGCTGGCCGGCCTCGAAGGCGCGGAGCGACGCGATCATGTCCACCATGGATCGCGCCGCGTCCGCGCCGGAGGCCTCGAGCGCGCCCGCCCGCACCTGGCCGGCGCCGGCGCCGCCGGCGGGCGTGCCGCTGACGAGGCTGTCGCCCTCCTTGCGCGGGTTGTCCAGGCGCACGACGTCGAGGCTGCGCGGGTCCACGCGGCCGTCGGCGCCGACGCGCACGGTCCGCCCGCCGCGCCCCAGCACGGGGTCGCCCTGGGCGGTCACGAGCAGCCCCTGCGGGCTGACCGTGAACTGGCCGTTGCGCGTGTAGCGCACGCCCTGGTCCGTGCGGACGCCGAAGAAGCCCTCGCCGGTGATCGCGAAGTCCAGCGGCTCGCCGGTGTCGCGGCTCGGCTTGGGGGAGAAGTCGGTCTCGACGCGGTCCACCTGCACCGCGGTCGACTGCCCGCCGATCGTCGCGCCCGTGGCGCGGTTGGCGAGCAGGAGCGCGCCGAACTCGCGCTGCGCGGTGCGGTCGCTCTTGTACCCGGGGGTCGCCGCGTTCGCCAGATCGTTCGCGATCTGGTCCTGCCGGATCTGCTCTGCGAGCATGCCCGAGGCGGCGATGTAGAGCCCACGGTCCATCGTGCGAGATAGTCGGCGGAGCGGGCGGCGGCTTGAGGGATGCGATGCTTGCGGCCGCATGATCGAGCGGATCGCCCTCGACGCCCTCGCCCTGCGCGCGCAGCTCCCCGAGCTGATCCTGCGCGAGGGGGCGAGCGTCGTGGCGCGGGTGGCCGCCCGCGAGGCCGGCCACGGCGTGATCGTGCTCGCCGGCGTGCCGCTCGTCGCCAAGCTCCCGCCCGAGGTCGAGGCGGGGCAGACGCTGCACCTGAAGATCGCCGAGGTGACCGCCGACCAGGTCACGCTGCGGCTCGACCAGCCGGCGATGCTGGCCGCGGCTGCGCAACCGCCGGCCGCGCCGCCGCCGCCGCCGCGGCTCGTCGTCGAGGAGCCGCCGCGCCGCGGCGCCGAGGGCGAGGAGACCGCCACCGTGGCGCTCGCGTTCGACTCCGCGGTGCTCGGCCGGCTCGACCTGCGCGTCGACCTCGCGCGCGGGACCGTGAGCGCAGGCGTCGCCGCCCCGCCCGGCGCGGCGCTGGAGCTCGCCACCGAGGCGGCCGCACGCCTGCGCGACGCGCTCGCCGAGCGGACCGGCCGCACAGCCCAGGTGCGGGTCACGCCGCGCCACGACCCGTTCGACGCCTATGCCTGAGAAGCGCCGCGTGACCGCCCTGCGCTACGAGGGCGCGGGCGCGCCGAAGGTGGTCGCGTCGGGCCGCGGCCACGTGGCCGAGAAGATCCTCGCCGCCGCCCGGGCGGCCGGCGTCCCCGTGCGCGAGGACCCGGCGCTGGCCGCGGCGCTGAGCACGCTCGCGCTCGGCCAGGACGTGCCCGAGGACCTGTGGCTGGCGGTCGCCGAGGTGCTCGCCTGGGCCTACGAACTGGAAAGGGAGGCAATTACCCCGAATCGGTGATGTTGGGGTCTGGACCCCATGCCGATACCTGCTGCGTCCACCGCAGTGCCCCGACCTTGCCAGGAGCCCCCCGTCCCTCATGAAGACCGCCACCGCCACGCCCGCAAAGAAGAGGATCTCGCCTGAGGACGCGCTCGCCCTCTGGCGCACCTACAAGGCGACCGGCGACGTCCAGGCGCGCAACCGCCTGGTCATGACGTACGCCCCGCTCGTCAAGTACATCGTCTTCAAGAAGGTCCGTGAGCTGCCGGCGCGGTGCGAGGTCGAGGACTTCATCTCCTGCGGGCTCGAGGCGCTGATCGCCTCGATCGACCGCTACGACCCGGAGAAGGGCGCGACGCTCGAGCAGTTCGCCTGGACGCGCATCCACGGCGCCGTGCTCGACGAGCTGCGCCGCCAGGACTGGGCGCCGCGCTCGCTGCGCCGCTGGGAGCGCGACATCCACAAGGCGCGCGAGCAGTTCACCTCGCTGCACGGCCGCCGTCCGTCGCGCGAGGAGCTCGCCGAGATGCTGGCCGTCTCGACCGACGAGCTGCGCCGCCGCCAGGACGACATCGCGGTGTCCGACGTCACCTCGCTCAACACGCTCGTGATCTCCGACGACGAGACGACGGTGGAGCGGATCGACACGCTGGCCGCCACCGACGCGCGCCTGGATCCCGAGCAGGCCGCCACGCTCAACGACGCCAAGGAGAAGTTCCGGCGCGCGTTCGACACGCTCCCCCAGCGCGAGCGCGAGGTCGCCGTCCTGCTCTACGTCAATAACTTGACGCTGCGCGAGATCGGCGAGGTCATGGGTGTCTCCGAGAGCCGCATCTGTCAAATCCACTCCCAACTCAAGCGCACGCTCAAGCAGCAGCTCTCCGAGGACGCGCTGCTGTTCTCCGCCGTCGGGTAGCTCAAGTCCTGAGCCGAATGGCCGATCAGGAGGGTCAAGATGACCTTCGAGATCGGCCAACTGACGTTGCAGTCGGCCGCCGCCGCGCCGGCTGCGCCCGCGCGGGCGACGGCTGAGCCGCCCCCCGCCGCCAAGCGCGTGCCGGCCTCCGACGCCGCGGACGTGGTCCCGGCGAGCCCGCCGCCCGAAGTGCTGGCCGAGGTCGACGCCGCCTGGGAGCGCGCCGGCCAGCTGGCCGCCGCGAACCGCGAGCTGCACTTCCGCCGCGACGAGCAGTCGGGCCGGACGATCATCGAGGTGCGCACGCTCGACGGCGAGGTGCTGCGGACGATCCCGCCCGCGCGGCTGTTCGACGTGATGAGCGGCGGGGATCTCTAGCCCGTGGCCGGCCTCGGGCTAGCCGGGCTCGCCTCCGGCGTCGACACGTCGGCGATCGTCGAGCAGCTCATGGCGCTCGAGCGCCAGAGCAAGACGCGCCTGCAGCTCCGCCAGGGCGGGATCACCGCCCAGCAGACGACGCTGCGCGACCTCAAGACCAAGCTCGACGCGCTCAAGGCGGCCGCGGCGGACCTGCGTGCGCCGGCGACGTGGAGCGAGGGCCAGACGGTCGAGAGCTCCGACCCGACGCGCGTCGCGGTCACGCGCACCGGGGGCGCCCCGATCGGCGGCTACTCCGTCAAGGTCACCCAGCTCGCCGCCTCGGCGCAGAAGACCTACGGCTGGACCCAGAGCGCGGCCGCCACGCAGCTCACGATCGGCTCCGCCACCGTCGACGTCGCGGCGAACGCGACGATCGCCGACGTCGCCGCCGCCATCAACGGCCGCGGCGACTTGCCCGTCTACGCGGCCGTCGTCGGCGGCGACAAGCTCGTGCTCTCCTCGCGTGCGACCGGAGCGGCCGCGACGTTCAGCGCGACCGGCGCGCAGCTCGGCGCCCCGACGAACGAGATCGCCGGCCGCAACGCCAAGTACCTGGTCGACGGCGACGTGGTCGAGCGCGAGTCGGCCACGAACGTCGTCGAAGACGCGATCCCCGGCCTCCGGCTGACGTTCAAGGGCACGACCGCCGCCGCGGCGAGCGTGGTCGTCGGCGCGCCGGGCATCGACCGCGACAAGGTCAAGGCCGAGGTGAAGACGTTCGTCGACGCCTACAACGCCGTCGTCACCGCCACGCGCGCGCAGGTGGCGGAGAAGACGGTCAGGGACCCGGCGACGCAGGCGGACTACAACAAGGGCCAGTTCTTCGGCGACTCGGCGCTCAACTCGATGCTCTCGCGGCTGCGCACCGGCATGGGCGCGGCGTACACGGCGATCGGCAACGGGACGTCGCTCGACGAGCTGCGCGACATCGGCATCTCGAGCGGCAAGCCGGGCACGTCGACCGCGGCGGCCAAGGCGGGCCTGATCACGCTCGACGAGGCCACGCTGACCGCGGCGCTGGAGTCCGACGCCCAGGGCGTGCGCCGGCTGCTCGGCGGCGCCGGAGCGGGGGCGTTCGCGCAGGACGCGGAGGCGCTCGCCACCCAGCTCGGGAAGCTGCTCGACGGCCGCATCGAGTCCGCCGGCACGCAGTCGAAGCGGATCGCGGACGACCTGACCCGGACCGACGCGCGCCTCGCCGCCAAGGAGACGCGCCTGAAGGCCCAGTTCGCGGCGATGGAGGCGGCCATGAGCGCCTCCCAGACCCAGATGGCGTGGCTCGACGGCCAGCTCGCGGGCCTGCCGAGCTGGAGCTGACGAATCCGCTCAATCGGCGCGCCCGGCGGCCGATCACTCCGGGCGACCGTCCCTCTCCCCGCGGAGCCGCAATGACCGCATTCGCCCCGGCCTCCCCGGCCGCGTACCAGCAGCAGAGCATCATGACCGCGCCGCCAGAGCGGCTCGTGGTGATGCTCTACGACGGCGCGATCCGCTTCCTGTTCCAGGGGGCCGCCGCGCTGCGCGACGGGGCTCGCACCAGCGCGTTCGAGCGCCTGGACCGCGGCGAGGCGATCGTCGACCACCTGCAGGCCACGCTCGACATGTCGGCGGGGGAGATCGCGCAGCGGCTGGAGGGCATCTACGTGTTCTGCAAGCGGCTGCTGCTGGAGGCGCGGCTGGAGCGCGACGCCGACAAGGTCGACCTCGTGCGCGGATACCTCGGCGAGCTGCGCGACGCGTGGGCGCAGATCACGCCCGCATGAGCGGCTGGCCGGAGCTGATCGCGCTCGCCGAGCGCGAGCTGGAGCTGGTCCGCGGCGGCGACGCCGAGGCGCTCCCCGCCGCGATCGCCGAGCGAGCCCGCATTGCGGCGACGCTCGGTCCCGCCCCGCGCCCGGTCCTCGAGCGCCTCGCCGAGGTGCAGCAGCAGATCCTGATCGAGCTCACGCTCGCGCGGGACGAGATCGTGCGCGAGCTCGCGGCGCTGCAGCAGGGCCGGAGCGCCGTGCAGCGCTACCGCCTCACGGCCTAAAGCTCGGAGCGGTCTAGCCGATCACTCCGGCCAGTCGCCACGGATCCGGCGACGTGCATTGTCCACGGACGGACGAAGCCTTCTGCTCGAAAGGGAATCCGTCCCGTGTTGTTCGACACCACCCAACTCGCGCTCGAGCGCGCCATCGGCGGCGCCGCCCAGCGGCACGCGGCGCTCGCCGCCAACCTGGCGAACGTCAACACCCCCGGCTACCAGCGGGTGGACGTCGACTTCCACAGCGCGCTGCAAAACGCGCTGGAGAACGGCGGCGACAGCCGCGCCGCCGTCGAGGGGGCGACGTTCTCCGCCGAGCGCGACGCGACCGCCGTGACGCGCGCGGACGGCAACGGCGTCGACGCCGACGCCGAGTCGGCCAAGCTCGCAGCCAACGCGCTCGAGCAGCAGGCGGCCGTCCAGGTGGCCCATGCGCGCATCGGGATCCTCAAGTCCGCGATGGGGGTCGGCTGATGGGCATGTTCGACGCCATGGAGATCTCCGCGTCCGGCCTCACGGCCGAGCGGCTGCGGATGGACGTCACCGCGCAGAACCTCGCGAACGCGCAGACGACGCGCGGCGCCGACGGGCAGCCGTACCGGCGCAAGGAGGTCGTGCTCGCCGAGCGCCAGGCGGAGCGCACCTTCGGTGCGGCGCTCGCCGGCGCGATGAGCCCCGGTGCGAGGCCGGCGGGCGTCGAGGTCGCCGCGATCGC
>DATHJG010000708.1:0-4224 GCA_035489875.1 Solirubrobacteraceae bacterium
CCGCACGAGGTACCGCGCGGCGCGCGCCGCGTCCGGCTCGGCGCGGTCCGACCCGGCGGCCGTCGTGCCGGCCGGCGCGGATGCCGCGTCCTGGTCGGTGTCGCGGAAGAACGCATCCACGGGGACCTGGAGGGCCTCGGCGAGCGCGAAGAGCGTCGAGACGGAGGGACGCGACTGGCCCCGCTCGATCTGGCCGACCATGCTGCGCGACACGCCGATCGTGCGCGCGAGCGCCGAAACCGTGAGCCCGCGCTCGGCGCGATGGGCCGCCACGCGCTGCCCGATCGCGCAGGCGTGCGCGTGCGCGGCGGGATCGAGCCGTACCGGCTCCGGATCGGGCGTGTCGGGCATCCGGAGAGTATGACTGCGCACGGCCTGCGAGCGACACTGTTGCCGTTTCGCGCACCTGCCAGCCATCCGCCGCTCGCGGCCGATCCGTCGGACCGCTTGACAACCGTCAGGTTTCGCCCCTACGGTTGCACACGATTGCAGCACCCATTGCGGTTGGGGGAGCGGCTCGCCGGCCGGGTCCCGGCGGGCCGCTCAGCGGTGCCAACACAGCGGTCGCGATACCGCCTGATCCCGAGCGAGGCGCGGATGCGAGACGACGTGCGTACGAAGCCGACCGGCGCGGTGTCCGCGTGCGACGGGCTGAGCATCCTCGTCACCGGCGCCAGCCGCGGCATCGGCCGCGCGGTGGCCGAGGGCCTGGCGGCCGCCGGAGCCGACGTCACGCTCGCGGCGCGCTCGCAGGACGCGCTGCGGGAGGTGGCTGACGGCATCGCGGCGTCCGGGGGAACCGCGGAGATCGCGGTGGCCGACCTCACCGGCCCGGAGGCTGCGCGAGATGTCGTCGCGCAGGCGGTCGACCGGTTCGGCGCGCTCGACGGCGCATTCGTCAACGCCGGCGTGAGCGTTGACGTGCCCGCGTTCGAGATCTCCGAGGAGGACTGGCGGCGCGTCTTGGACGTGAACCTGTCGGGCGCCTTCTTCACCGCCCAGGCCGCCGGCCGCGCCATGCGGGGGCGCGGCGGGTCGATCGTCTTCACGTCGTCGACGTTCGCGCACGTGGCGTTCCCGCTGCGCTCGGCCTACGCGGCCAGCAAGGCGGGCGTCGCGCACCTGGCGCGGCAGCTGGCGCTCGAATGGGCGCCGGAGCGCATCCGCGTCAACGCGGTCGGGCCGACGGCGACGCTGACCGACCTCAACCGGGAGCGGCTCAGCCAGCCGGCGATCCGCGATGCCCTCGTCGCGAAGATCCCGCTGGGCCGGCTGCTCGAGCCGGCTGATCTGATCGGCGCGGTCGGATTCCTCCTCGGACGCGAGTCGGCCATGGTCACGGGCCAGTCGCTGCTCGTCGACGGGGGCTTCACGATCCAATGACCGAGCGGCCCTGCAGGAGCCGCTCCGCGTTGCCGCCGAGGATCGCCTCCTCCGTCGCGGCATCGAAGCCGCAGTCCCGGACCGTCTTGACGAGATGCGGGTCGGCCATGTCGAACGGGTAGTCGGACCCGAGCAGGAGGTGGTCGGCGCCCACGAACGCGACGAGCGCCGCCAACAGGTCGACGTCGTGCGTGACCGTGTCGTAGAAGAAGCGACGCAGCGACTCCTCCGGCGACTCCTGCAGCCGGGTGCGGGTCGCCGCCACCGCGGCGTGCCCGTGGCGCAGCCGGCCGCGCAGGGCGAGCAGCGCCCCGCCGCCGTGGGCGAGCAGCACGCGCAGCTCGCGGTGGCGCTCCAACACGCCCGACATCACCATGTGCGCCGCGGTCAGCGCGGTCTCGAACGGATTGCCGACGGTGTTCCACAGGTAGTGCTCGTCGAGGGCGTCGACCGCGAAGCCGCGTGTGCTCGGGTGGACGAACACGAGCGCCGAGGTCTCCTCGGCGGCCGACCAGAACGGCTCGAAGCGGTCGTCGCCGAGATAGGCGCCCTGCACGCTGGCCGCGATCTCGACGCCGCTGAGGACGCCGCCGGCCATCAGTGCGCGCAGCTCCGCCGCGGCGAGCTCCGGATCCTGGAGCGGCACCGCGCCGAGCGCGCTGATGCGGTCGCCGTGCAGTCGCACGAGCGCTTCGAGCGCGTCGTTCTGGATGCGGCAGCGGCGCAGGCCCTCGTCGGGCTCGGCGCCGTAGGACAGCAGCGGCACCCACGGGCACAGGACGACCCGGTCGACCCCGGCCGCGTCCTGCTCGGCCAGGATTCCTTCGGGATCCACGAACTCCCCCACGGCCGAGCGCACCGCGCGGCCGTTGAACTCCAGGACCTGCGCTCCGTCCTGGCGGGTGATCGCCGGGCGCCATGCCTCGTCCGGCGCGGCCTCTCGCAAGATCTCGCGGACGATGACGTGTGCGTGCGAATCGATGATGCTCATGCGTTCTCCATGGTGATCGCGGCCCGCGGGCGCGTCAGCGGTTGGACAAGCCCACGCCGGGGGGCGGCGCGGTGGATCCGCGGACCACGAGCGCGGGCTCCAGCAGCACCTCGCGCACCGCTGCGTCCGGGAATTCGATGCGCTCCAGCAGCAGCTCCGCGGCGGCGACGCCCATCTCGTAGTGGGGGATCCGGATCGTCGTCATGGGCGGGCTGAAGCGGGCCACGAACGGCATGTCGTTGAACCCCACCACCGAGATCTCCGCGGGGCAGGCGACGCCGCGTTCGTCCATCGCGTCGTAGCACCCGAGCGCGATGAGGTCGTTGCCGGCGACGATCGCCGTCATGCCGCGGTCGGCGTCGAGCAACGCCCCGCACAGGCGGGCGCCCTCGGGTTCGGTGAACGACTCGCCGAGGTGGATGAGGTCCGGATCCGGATCGAGGCCCATCCCCCGCATCGCCTCGATGAAGCCCTGGTAGCGCTGGTCGCCGGTCGACAGCGCCCGCGAGGCGCCGATGTGCGCGATCCGCTCATGGCCGAGCTCGGCGAGGTGCGCCACCGCCTCGCGGATGCCCTTGCGGTCGTCGACCGCGGCGAGCGGCAGCCGCCGGTCGAGGAGGCGGCGGTTGACGAGCGCGACGGGGACGTTGGACTCGATGAGCTCCTCGAGCGCCTCGTCGTCGCGCCGGGCGGTCGCGATGATCAGCCCGTCGACCTCGCGGGCCCGGAGCGTCTCGATCGCGTTCCGCTCTCGCGCCGGGTCGTTGTCGGTGTTCGTGGCCAGCGTGCCGTAGCCCGAGCGGTTGAGCGTGTCCTCGATGCCGCGGACGATCGGCGGGAACAGCGGGTTGGTGAGGTCCGGGATCACCACGCCGATCGTGAACGACCGGCTGGTGCGCAGCCCGCGCGCGATCGGGTTCGGACGGTAGGCCAACTCCTCCGCGGCGGCGACGACGCGCTGCACGGTGGTCGCGGTGACGAGCGAGCGCGTGGCCTCGTTCAGGGCGCGCGACGCCGTCGCCGGATGAACGCCGGCCAGGCGGGCGACGTCGCGCAACGTGGCCCGCGTCCGTGTGCCGCTGTGATCGTTCACTGCCGTCCCGAGCGGATCATCCCGTTATGTCAGCACGCCGCCGGCGCGGATGCCGGACGGCGTGCTCACCGAGCCTCTCCGGCGGGCGCGGCGACCGCTTCGACGGGACTGAGGCCGTCGTCCACCGCGACGTGCTCCGGCTGGAGCGCGAGGCCGGACGCCTTCGCCGTCTGGTCGAGCAGCGCCGCGAAGTCCACGTCCGCGTAGCCATTGCCGAACAGCGCCTGCACGGCCTGCGCCGCGGCCGCAGCGACGGGCATCGGCACGTCGAGCCGGTGCGCGGCCTCGAAGCCGAGGTCGAAGTCCTTGCGCAGCAACTCGGGCGTGAACGTCGGCGTGAAGTCGAGCTCGACCAGCGCCGGGGACTTGTAGCGCGTGAAGACCGAGCCCATGACGCTGTCGTTGAGGAAGTCCAGGAAGTCGGCTCGCGACATGCCGCCCTTCTCGGCGAGCACGACGATCTCCGCGAGGCATTGCGAGACGACGCCGAGCATCACGTTGTGGCAGATCTTGGCCAGACGCGCACGTTCCCCCTCGCCGACGTAGGTGACGCGCCGGCCGAAGAGCTCGAGGACCGGGCGGACCTCCTGCCAGGCGTCCTCCGGACCCGAGACGACGACGCTGAGGCGCCCGGAGGCGACGACCTTGGGGTTGCCGCTCACGGGCGCCGCGAGCAGCGCGACGCCGCGCTGCTCGGCTTGCGCGCGCACCTCCTCGGAGACCTCGGGCGAGATCGTCGTCGAGTCGACGATGATCC
>DATHJG010000709.1:0-2376 GCA_035489875.1 Solirubrobacteraceae bacterium
GTTCGTGACGCCTCGTTACTTGTAGCTGCTGATCTGCGCGCAGATCGCGCGGTGCTGCCTGACGCTCGGGTTGTAGCCGTACGCGTCGGTCCAGCCGACCTCGATGCTCCCATCACGCCTTTGCCGCCCGGCAGGGCTAAGCCCGAGCGCGCACATGGCGTACGCGTCCGCGAAGTGCTCTGCGGGCACGACCGCGCCGCCGTACTCCACCCACGCGTCGTAGTGCCCCGTCCAGGGCGTGCTGGCCTCGAAGTCCAGTAGGGCGGTGAACCACGCGCGGTCCGCGTCCGTCAAGAGCTGCGCGTCGAACAGGTGCCCGAGCTCATGCCACCGTGCGAACCGGTCCGCATCCGGCGCGAGCCAGATCACCGCGTTCTCCTGGTCCGCGCATGACGTGATCTCGGGCAGGTAGTCGGGGCATGGCTCGTAGCGGATCTCGAACCTGGGCGGGAACGGCTTCCGCACCGGCAGCCCAGCCGACCCGGCCGTGGCCTTCCCGACCATCACTCGCTCACGGGCGTCAGCGGACCCGACCAGCAGCAGCGTGAGCGCCACCGTGAGGATCGCGAGCCTGAGCATTCAGCACGTCCTACAGGCGCCGCTTGAAGATCGCATAACCCTCCCGGCCCCCGGACGCCATCCCCACGAACTCCCAGCCCTGCGCGCCCAGCTTGTTGAAGTCCGTCTCCAGCATGATCCCCGCCACCTTGGCGAGGTTGCGCGCCTTGTATTCCCAGCGCACCGGGTTCTCATCGCGCTCTTCGGCGCGTTCGCGGTCACGATCGCTGAGCACACGCGCGAGCATACGCCTTCCTTCGGCCCGTGAGCCATCCCCCGTGAGGATGACCGCAACACGCAGCATCAGAAACCGCGGCCCGAGCCTGACTGTTGGAGGCCGGCTCGAGCCGCGGCACACCGCACGTACCCGCAACGGCTGGCACTAGTCCAGCCCCCTCGCCTCCCACCTGTCGTCCCACATCTCCGGAGGCACGGAAGCGATGCACACCCCCAGGAACCGGCAATGACGCCGAGCGAGAACGGCAACCAGCAGGCCCTCGAAGACATCCGCAAACAGATCGACCGGCTGTGGGCGGAGAAAGCATCCGCCGACACGTTGAAGTACACGGTCGACGCGCTCCGCGAACTCAAGGGCGCGGTCGAGAAGATCGAGGACGCGATCACCGGCCGCGCCGAACAACGCGTCCTCGAGCGTGAGGCGGCTGCGCGGGAACGCAAGCTTGACCGTAGGTGGATGGTCGGCACGATCTTGTTCGCGACGGGCCTGGTGATCTCGGCTCTCGCGATCCTTCTACCAACCCTGAGCGGGGGTGGATAGTTGTGAGCAGCACTGGGGAGCCGGGGAAGCCGGGGAAGCAGGGCGGGCCTGGTTGGGGTGGCGCCGGGGGTGAGGGTGGCCGCGGCGGTGTCGGCGAGGACCCGGGCGGCAGGGGCGGCCCGGGCGGGTCGGGTGGCGCCGGCGGTGACCTTGGCGATAGTCCCGCCGGTTATGCCGCTGGCCGGCGGTGGTTCCGGTTGCTGGTGATGACGAGTCTGATCCTCGCGTCGTTCAGCGTGTTCATGTCGGCGTGGCTGTACGTGCGCGTGAACGATGAGCGCGCGCGGAACGTTGAGCGGAACTGCTCCGACGTGAACGCTCGCCACGACGCGGCCCTGGAAGGTCTCGACATCGTTCTTGGCCGGGCGCGGGTGGGCGCGGGCCCGGAGCGGCTCAGGCAGATTGAGCAGAGCCGTGCATCGACGCTGCTGCTGATCCAGGCCCTGACGCCGAAGCGGGACTGCGCCGCGCTCGCGGCGCGCCAGGTCAACCAGTAGCACCCAATCCTACGCCCGGGAGGGCCCATGACCCGTAAGGAAGCGCTCCGGCGTGAGGCCATGCGCGAGCGTGACAAGGCCCGCCTGCGCAAGGACTGGCACGCCGCGCAGGACGCGTACGAGCGCGCCCGTCGGCTCGACCTGCCGACCGCCGAGAAGCTGAGGAACGCGCTCTCGAAGGCGCGCTCTCGCGTTCTCCGGGCCGACAAGCTGCATCGCTGGGCCGAGCGTCGCCTGAGGCGCATCAAGCCGCTCAACCCCGAGCTGACGATCATCGGCAACCACAGCTCGCGCGGCGGCGTGCGCCCGCGGATCATCGTGCTGCACATCACCGTCTCGCACAACCGGCCGGGGCTGTCAGATGTGCAGGCGATCGCCGAGTTCTTCGGGCGCGTCGATGCCAGCTCGCACATCATCAACGACCGCGAAGGTCACGACTGCCGGTGCGTGCGCGACGTCGACAAGGCGTGGACGCAGGCGGCGTACAACCCGCAGGCGCTCTCGATCGAGCAGGTCGAGATGGAGGTCAAGTCGCGCCAGCGG
>DATHJG010000710.1:0-2488 GCA_035489875.1 Solirubrobacteraceae bacterium
CGGCTGGAAGAGCCGTACTAGGCCGGCAGAAGGACAACAGTCATGCGTCATAACAATCGCGGCCGGAAATTCCACCGCACCGCCGAGCATCGCAAGGCGATGTTCATGAATCTCGCCGGCGCTCTCATCAAGCACGAGCAGATCACGACCACGATGCACAAGGCGAAGGACCTGCGTCCGATCGTCGAGAAGCTGGTCACGCTCGGCAAGAAGGGTGGCCTGCACGCCCGCCGCCAGGCGATCGGCTTCCTGCGCGATCCCTACGTCGCGGACAAGCTGTTCACCACGCTCGGCCCGCGCTACTCCAAGCGCAACGGTGGCTACCTGCGCGTCCTGAAGTCGGGCTACCGCTTTGGCGACATGGCCGCGATGGCCGTGATCGAGTTCGTCGAGCGCGACACCGCCGCCAAGGGCCAGGACAGCGGTCCCTCGGCCGACCAGGCGGAGCAGCAGGAGGCGGCGTAAGCCCCTCTCTCCTCCGGCACGAAATGCGAAAACGCCCAGTGGCAACACCGGGCGTTTTTCTTGGCTTGCAGTAGGAAGCATCACTCATTGCTGGGGGCGCGCCACTCCAGTGGCGCGCCCCCAGCAGAAGAGCGGAACTTGCTGGTACGCCACTATCCTCGCTTCGGCCGGCGGACGGCTCTTACCTTGCCGCTGTTTCCGCCGCCGCAGAAGAACCGATCGGCGCCGTCGGACTCGAGCCCCGATATGCCCACGTCGGGCGGCATCGCGAGGCTCTCGAGGACCTTTCCGGTTCGGGGATCGATCCGCCTCAGCTCGCTCTCGTCGCTTTCCCAGGTGCCGTGCCAGAAGTCTCCGTCGACCCAGGTGACGCCGGTGATGAAGCGGTTGGATTCGATGGTGCGAAGGATCGCGCCGGTCTCGGGATCGATCTGGTGGATCTTCCGGTCGCGATACTGTCCGACCCAGAGCGTGCCTTCGGCCCAGGTGAGCCCCGAGTCGCCGCCGCCGCCGGGCGACGGGATGGTGGCGAGCACCTTGCCGGTCTTTGGATCGATCTTCTGGATGCGGCTCTCCGCGATCTGGAACAGGTGCCGGCCGTCGAACGCCGTTCCTGCGTCCGCGGCGACATCGATCGAGCGCAGCATCCTGCCGCTGGCCGGATCGAAGGCGTTCAGCTTGTCCCCGGACGCAAACCACACGTGCGCGCCGTCATAGGTGACGCCATGCACGCCTTCGATGGCGGGAAAGGGTCCATATTCATGGACGATGTCGGCTGCTGTCTTGTTCATGCGTCGATCCTATCCGGCCGGCAGGGGAGCCGGGAGTAACAAGGTCGTCGTGAATCCCGGCACGGGCGGGGTCATCCAGCGGCGCGCGCGCCCGCGGCCGAACGGCTGGACCTTGCCTGCGGCCGCGAGCGAGTCGAGCGCCCGCTGCACGGTGCGCTGGCTGGCGCCGAGCGCCAGCGCCAGAGCCGAGCTCGACCAGGACTCGCCGTCGGCGAGGAACGCGAGCACCGCCGCGTGCTCCTCTTCGACCGGCCGCGCCAGCACGACGACCTCGTGTTCCCGGCGCGGCACCAGCGCGAAACCTCGCTTGGTCGCGCTCACGCCGGCCAGCGTCCGGAGCAGCTTGCGCAGCCGTCCGACTTCGACCCGCAACCGCGCGCGATGCGATTCATCGGCGTGCCTTGCCCGGAATGCGCGGGCCACGAGCGTGTCCCTCGGCACGTCTCCCGGCCACGCCTCGCCCAGCGCGCGCACGAGCGCGAACAGCACGGGGCGCCTTGCGAGCGAGATCACCGTGCGGTCCTGGCGCACGACGTGACGGCACGCGTCCACCACCAGTGCGTCGGACGCCAGCAATGCCTCGACCTCGTCGAGCAGGAGGGGGCGCTCCTCGCCGCGGGACACCAGGCGCGCCGCGGGTGTGTCCAGGAAGAGGGATGCGCTCTCGACCTCCGCCGTCAGGGCCGGAATGCCGGCAAGGCGCGCGGCGTGCCCGGCCCGGGCGAGGGCGTCGCGCGCGGCCTTCGTGCGCAGACGCCGCACCGCGATTCCGGCGACCACCAGCTCGTGGGCCGCCCTCGACGCGGGTGGGAAGGGCTCGGGGTCGAGCCCCGCGAGCGAGCGCTCGGCCTCGTCGACGCGCCCGATCAGGAGAAGGCGCCGGACCTCGAGATGTCGCGCATGCGCGGCGTTCGCCCGGTCGCCGTGCTCCTCGAGCGTCGTCCGTGCGGCGTCGAGCGTCTTTGCAGGCCAGCCCAGGTCGCGCGAGACCAGCGCGATCTCGGCCTCGGCGACGACGCACCGGGCGCGAGCTTTGGGCTCTCTTGGGCCGAAGGCGCGCGCCGCCCGTTTCAGCAGCGCCTTGGCGCGGACGAGATCGCCGAGCTGCGCCATCGCGATGCCGCGAAGCGCAAGCGCCGGAGGATCGTCGCGCAAGGCGACCCGGTTCAGCGCGCCGAGCGGATCGCCCGCTGCGAGCGCCCGCGCCGCGGCCGTGATCAGCGAGTCCATGG
>DATHJG010000711.1:0-5330 GCA_035489875.1 Solirubrobacteraceae bacterium
AGCGCCGCTGGGACCGGATCGACGAGCGCCTGGCCAAGCTCGGCATGGGGCTCCTGCTCCACGACATCGGCAAGATGGTCGTGCCGCACGAGGTGCTCAACAAGCCAGGGAAGCTGGACGACGAGGAGTGGGCGCTGATGCGGTCGCACCCCGACGCCGGGGTCGCGCTGCTCGACAGCGCGACGATCAGCCCGCTCGTGCGCAGCGTGGTGCGCGACCACCACGAGCGCTACGACGGCAGCGGCTACCCGCGCGGTATCGCCGGCGACCGGATCGGCGAGTTCCCGCGCCTCGCCGCGGTCGCCGACGTGTACGACGCGATCACCAGCCAGCGCCCGTACGCCCAGGCCAAGCCCGCGCACGTCGGCGTGCGTGAGATCGCCGCGGGCGAGGGGCGGGCGTTCGACCCGGCGGTGGTCGGCGTGTTCCGGCGCATCGTCATGCCCTACCCCGTCGGCACCGAGGTGCGGCTGCCGGACGGGCGCCTCGGCGTCGTCGCCGCCGCGGACCCGGACCGCCCGCACGAGCCGCTCGTGCGGGTCGACGGCTCAGACGTGCGCGTCCACCTCGGCGACGCTGCCGCGGCCTAACCAGCTCCGCAACTGCGCGTAGACTGCGGGGTGGTTGAGCAGCGCGAGGTGATGCGCCCCGCCGACCTGCAGGCCGTGCTCCTCCCGGAACGGGATGCGGCGGGTCCGGCCGCGTCCGGCGGCGCTCGCCGGGAGCACGAGCGCGTCGCCGATCAGCCGGCCCACGGGATGGCGCGCATCGCGCGTGACGGTGGCGGTCACGAAGCAGTGCGTCGCGCCGTCGAGCAGCGGCACCTCCTCGCACGCCGCCGCCCGCAGCGCGTCGGGATCGCGCCCCTCCCAGTCGCGGTCGACCAGCGAGCCCTGGCGTAGATCGCGGATCCCGGCGCTGCGGCTGCGCAGCAAGTGGCCGAACGGGCGCGTCTCGGGGACCGCGTGGAGCGCCGCGGCGGCGTAGTGCACGCCCTGGGCGAGCGGGGCGCCCAGGTGCGGCGTGCCGAGGGAGACGACGTGGCGCACGCGCCGGACCCATGCCTGGCCGTCCTGCTCGGCCTGGTGGCAGGCGCTGCGCGCGACGAGCCCGCCCATCGAGTGCCCGACCAGCACGATCTGCTCGGGCTCGACCGGCCACGCGGCCGTCACGGCCTCCAGCAGGTCGGCGAGCGAGCGGCCGTTGTGGGAGATGTGGCGGCCGCTGTTGTAGCGGACGTCGACCGGCGTGCAGTCGAGGTCGGCCGCCAGCCGCTCGCCGTAGCTCGCACGTCCGCCCAGCCGCCACGCGAGCTCCGTCTCCATCAGCCCGTGCAGGAACACGACGAGCCGCGGCGTGGCGTCCGGGAAGGCGGCGCGGAGCGCTTCCCGCTCGGGCGCGACGACCTGGCCGTGGACGCGCACCGCCATCGGCTGCTGCAGCGGCGAGCCGTCGCGCTCGAGCTCGTCGCCCCGCAGCCCGTTCAGCACGGCCAGCGCCAGCGCGCCGCGGGGGCTGGACGAGAGCGGGCGGGCGTCGCCGGCCGCGCGCCGGCGCAGCGCCTGGTCGGCCGCGAGGCCGGCGGCCGTCGCGGCGCCGCGGAGCGAGGCGTACACGCCGCGGGCGATCGCGTCGTGGGCGAGCTGGACCGGGCGCCCGCTGGGCCCGACGGCGCCGAACACGCGCCGGGCGATCGCGTCGTGGATGCTCCCGATGCCGCCGGCGCCGCCGCCCAGCTCCGCGGCGGCGAGGCGGCTGAGCGCCCGCAGCTCGTCCTGGCGGTCGGCGGGTCGCTCCATGCCCTCCAGTACACCGCAGCCGGCGGTCGTCACACCAGGGACCTCAGCCGGGCCGGCACCCGTACTCCAGGTCAGTTCGATCCTGGAGGGAACGATGGGGCGGCGCAGCGTGGCGATCCTCGGGCTGGTCCTCGGCGTCAGTGCGCTCGCTCCGGCGAGCGCGCGGGGCGACGGATTGCCGATAGGCAGCGTGGACGCGGGTGGGTCCGGCGTCACGACGCCGGAGTCCCCCTCCCGGTACGTGACGGTGCCGGCGGCGTCGAGCACGGTGCTGGCGCGGGTCCGCCGCGACGGCGGGCAGGTGCTCGAGTCGCGTGTGCTCCGTGGCACGTTCACGATCCCGGCCGTCGCGCTCGACGGGTCGGCCAGCGGCCTCTCGGCGGACGGGCGCACGCTCGTGCTGATCCGCCCGCGGCCCGCGTTCCCGCGTGCGCGGACGGCGTTCGCCGTGCTCGACGCGCGCCTGCTGCGCGTCCGGAGGATCCTCCGGCTCGACGGCGACTTCAGCTTCGACGCGCTCTCGCCCGACGGGCGCACGATGTTCCTGATCCAGTACACGTCGCGGCGCGACCCCACGCGCTACGCCGTCCGCGCGTACGACCTGCGCGCCGGCCGGCTGCTGCCGGGCGCGATCGTCGACCGGCGCGAGCCGGACGAGCGCATGCGCGGGTACCCGATCACGCGCGCCTCGAGCCCGGACGGCCGCTGGGAGTACACGCTCTACGACGGCGCCGAGTCGCATCCGTTCGTGCACGCGCTGGACACCGCCGAGCGCGAGGCGTTCTGCATCGACCTGGACGCGCTGACGGGACACAAGGACCTCTTCCGCCTCACGCTGGCGCTCGGTGGCGGCGGCCGGGAGCTGATCGTCCGCGACCGGACCCGCCCACTCGCGATCGTCGATCGGACGACGTTCGAGGTGCGGGAGCCGGCGGACGCGCCACGGCGCGCCGCGGCGCCCGCACCCGAGGCGGCCGCGGACGGCGCGCCGTGGACGCTCGTCGCGACCGCGACGGCCGCCCTCCTGCTCGCGGCAGCCGCCGCGCTCGTCGCCCGTCGCCGGCGCCGCGCCGCACCGGCGCCGGTCGACGAAGAGGTCCGGGAGGGCCAGTTGCTGCACTGACCCGTGAACCGTCAGGGTGTGCGCGGGGATGAAGGGGTGATGACCGCCACACCGGCCAGCGACGGCGACATCATCGCCGGCTCCCTGCACGACCCGGACGCGTTCGTCGCGCTGTTCGAGCGCCACTTCCGCGAGCTCCACCGCTACCTCGCGCGGCGCGTCGGCGGCGAGCTGGCCGACGACCTGGCCGCGGAGGCGTTCGCCGAGGCGTTCCGCGTCCGCGGCCGCTACCGGCCGCTGACGCCCGACGCGCGGCCGTGGCTCTACGGGATCGCGGCCAACCTGCTGTTCAAGCACCGGCGCGGCGAGGCCCGCAGGCTGCGGGCGCTCGCCCGGACGCGGGGCGAGCTCGCGCACGACGACGCCGACGGCGCGCTGGAGCGCGTCGACGCGGCCGCGCTCGCCCCGCGCGTGGCCGCCGCGCTGCGCGGGCTGGCGCCGCGCGACCGCGAGGTGCTGCTGCTGTTCGCCTGGGCCGAGCTCGGATACGCCGAGATCGCGGTGGCGCTGGCGATTCCGGTCGGCACGGTGCGGTCGCGGCTCAGCCGCGCCCGCGCGCAGGTGCGCCGCGAGCTGGGCGACCACGATGACTCGGCCGCGCTGCCCGGTGTGGCTGACCCGGTGGAGGGAGCGGCCCGTGCCTGACGTGCTCGAAGCGATCCGCCGGTTCCAGGCCGATCCACCCGATCCGAGCGATGCCGCCGTCGCGCGCGCGGCGGCGCGCCTGCGGGCGGAGATCGCCGGCAAGCGCCCGCGGAGGCGGCGGCGGCGCCGGATCGCGCTCGCGCTCGTGCCCGTCGCGCTGGTCGCGGCGGGCGCCGGCTATGCGCTGCACGAGCCCGCCCGCGTGGACGCCGGCCCCGCCTGCGGCAACGAGGCCAAGATCTCGCCCCACGACCTCACCGTCCTCTCCCCCGACGCCGGCGACCCCGTCGAGGCGTGCGCGAAGCTGTGGCGCCAGGGCCGTTGGGCAAGCGGTGACGGCATCCGCCGCGCCGAAGCGCCGCCGCTGACCGCCTGCGTCTCCCCGACCGGCGTGGTGATCGTGCTCCCCGGGAGCGGTCCGGGATTCTGCGAGCGGGCCGGCGGCAGCGACCTGCCGCCGGGCTATCGCGAGCGCCGCGAGCGGTTCGCCGCGCTGTTCTCCGCCCTCGACGCGCGGTTCAGCAGGGGCGACGGCGGCGGGCGGAACCCCAACTTCGAGTGCGTGAGCGACTACGCGAGCGCGGAGGCGATCGTCCGGCGCGTCCTCGACGAGCACGGCTTCGCCGACTGGCGCATCGAGGCGAGCGACGAGCCGTTCAGCGCGGACCGCCGCTGCGCGGCCCTCTCGTACGACGAGCGGCGCAAGACGATCACCGTGATCCCGCTCTAGCTGTCGCGGATCGTCACGCCGGCTGCCTCGCCGGCTCGCGCCGGGCGATCCGGGTGCGCTGCAGCCCCAGGTACGCGAGCCCGGCCACGAGCCCCCAGAACGGCGCGCTGATCCCCGCCACGGTGATCGAGGACGCCGTGACCACGAACGTGACCACCGCGGCCTCGCGCCGCTCGGCGTCGGCGGCCGCCGCCGCGAGCGCCGGGCCGAGCGCGCCGAGCAGCGCCAGCCCGGCCACGGCCTCGATCAGCAGCGGCGGCGCGACGGTGACCAGCGTCGTCGCCGCCCCCGCGGTCAGGCCGAGCACGAGGTAGGCGACGCCCCCGCTCGCGGACGCGATCCAGCGGCGCGCGGGGTCCGGATGCGCATCGGGGCCCGCGGCGAGCGCGGCGGTGATCGCCGCGAGGTTGATCGAGTGGGCGCCGAACGGCGCGCTCGCGACGGTCGCCGCGCCGGTCGTCACCAGCGACGGGCGCACCGGCGCCTGGTACCCGAAGCTCGCCAGCACGCCGATCCCCGGGACGTTCTGCGACGCCATCGTCACGATGAACAGCGGCAGCCCGAGGCTGAGCAGCGCGCCGGCGTCGAACGCCGGCGCCGTGAACGTCAGCGTCGGCAGCAGGCGCGCCGGGCCGGCGGCGTCGAGCGGATCCACCGCGATCACGACCGCGGCGACCGCGATCGCGCCCGGCACCGCCCAGCGCCGCGCGAACCGCATCAGCAGGACCCAGACCGCGATCACCGGCCCGACCTCCCACGGCAGCTCCACCACGGCGCGCACCGGCGCGAGGCAGACCGGCAGCAGCACGCCCGCGAGCATCGCGCTGGCGAGCGCGGGCGGGATCAGCGCCACCCAGCGCGCAAGCGCGCGCCACAGGCCGGCGACCACGATCAGCGCGCCCGCGAACGCGAACGCGCCCAGGGCGGCCGCGTAGCCGCCGGCCGGCTGGCCGGAGGAGATGAGCAGCGCCGCGCCCGGCGTCGACCAGGCGATCGCGAGCGGTATCCGGTAGCGCACCCCGAGCGCGATCGC
>DATHJG010000712.1:0-2734 GCA_035489875.1 Solirubrobacteraceae bacterium
TCCCGCGCGACGACGACGGACCCGTCTTCCGCGAGCCCTGGGAGGCGCAGGCCTTCGCGCTGGCCGTCGCGCTGCACGAGCGCGGGCTGTTCACCTGGCCGGAGTGGGCGGCGCAGTTGGGGACCGAGATACGGCGAGCGCAGGACGCGGGCGCCGGCGAGGACTACTACCGCCACTGGCTGGCGGCGCTCGAGCACATCGTCGCCGAGAAGCAGGCGACCGACCCGGCGACGCTTGCGCGCTACGCCGACGCCTGGGGGCGCGCCGCGGAGCGCACTCCGCACGGCACGCCGATCGAGCTGCGCCCGGACGATCTGGCCTGAAAGCCTAGTGCAGCGTTCCGTTAGTCTCTTGTATTTGTAAGGGAGTTGCGGTACGGTCGGGTGGATGGCGCGTGCTGCGGCGGTGATCGATCTCTCCGAGGAGGAGGAGCGCGCGTTGCGCGCGGTTTTGCGCACCCCGTCGGCGTCGCAGCAGCAGGCGCTGCGGGCGCGGATCGTGCTGCGGGCGGCGGAGGGCGCGACGAACACGCAGATCGCTGCGGAGGCGGGCGTGTCGCTGCCGACGGTCGGGTTGTGGCGACGCAACTTCGCCGAGCGTCGCCTGGAGGGGCTTGCGGACGCGCCGCGCTCGGGCCGCCCGCGTGAGATCGACGACGATGAGGTTCAGCGCGTGCTGGCCAAGACACTCGAGCCGCCGCCGGATGGGACGACGCACTGGAGCGTGCGCCGGCTGGCCGCCGCGACGGGCATCTCGGCCACGACGGTCCATCGGATCTGGAAAGAGCACAAGCTCAAGCCCCACCAGATCCGGTCGTTTAAGTTCTCCAAGGACCCCCGGCTGGCGGAGAAGGTCATCGACGTGGTCGGGCTGTATCTGGATCCGCCGAAGGGCGCGCTGGTGCTCTGCGTCGATGAGAAGACGCAGATCCAGGCACTCGATCGCACCCAGCCGACGCTGCCGATCAAGCCCGGCAAGGCGGCGCGGATGACGCACGACTACAAGCGCAACGGCACGACCAGCCTCTACGCCGCGCTTGAGATCGCGACCGGCGAGGTCACCGGCGCCTGCTACCCGCGCCACCGCCACCAGGAGTTCCTGGGCTTTTTGAACCGCCTCGTCCGCGCCTATCCGCGCGTCCCGTTGCACGTCGTGCTCGACAACTCCTCAACCCACAGCACCCCAGAGGTCGAGCGCTGGCTTGCGCGCCACCCGCGCGTGCACTTCCACTTCACCCCCACCGGCGCGTCCTGGATGAACATGGTCGAGATCTTCTTCTCGATCCTCACCAGCCAACAGGTCCGCCGCGGCGTCTACCGCGACGTCAGCGAGCTGATCGCCGCGATCGAGTACTTCATCGAGCACTACAACCAGCGCGCCCAACCGTTCGTCTGGACCAAGACCGCCGACCAGATCCTCGCCAAGGCGACCAAACAACAACCCAATTCAGGAACGCTGCACTAGGCGTCGCATCGCGATGCGATGAAGACCGTCAGCGCCGCCCGATGTACAGCGCGGCAGCATGCTTCGGACCGCCGGTCGATAGATCTGCGCCCGGCGGTGGGAAAGATTTCCGCCCCATGTCTCAGACCTCCCGCCGCCGTGCGCTGTCGCTCTTCCTCGCCGTCCTACTGGCTGTGCTCCTCGCGCCCGCAGCGTGGGCGGCAAGCAAGCCGAGCGTCGTGGTCATCGGCACAGGGGGAACGATCTCCGGGGCCGGCCCCGACCGGACGAACCCGATCGACTACCGCTCCGGGCAACTCGCCATCGCCGACATGGTCGGCTTCCTCCAGCCGGAGCTGGGCGCGCTCGCGAACGTCTCGACGGTCCAGTTCGGCAACCGCGGGTCCGGCTCCTACCGGATCGGCGAGTTCCACGCCCTGACGCAGGCCGTCGAGCAGCAGCTTCGCCGCGCTGACGGCGTCGTGGTGACAACGGGGACGGACACGATGGAGGAGTTCGCGTACTGGCTCGACCTCACGGTGCGCAGCGCGAAGCCCGTCGTCCTCACCGGGTCGATGCGGCCATGGACGTCGATCTCCTCCGACGCGCAGATGAACCTCTTCAACGCCGTCCGCCTCGCGGCGAGCGAGCGTACACGCTGCTTCGGCACCGTGGTGATGCTCAACGACGAGTTCCATGCCGCCCGCGACGTGACGAAGACCAACACGTACCGGACGGATACCTTCTCGAGCCGTCGGAAGGGCGTCCTCGGTCACATCGACGGGCCCAACATCAAGGTGGACCGCACGCCTCCACGCCGCGAGCTGTGCTCCGATCGAAGCCGCTGGCGCACGCCGTTCGACGTCGATCGCCTGCCTGCCGAGCGCCTGCCCCGGGTCGAGATCGTGACTGCGTACCAAGAGGCCGGAGGCGAGGCCATCACCGGCTTCGCCGACGCGGGCGTCCGCGGCATCGTCACCGCGGGCACCGGCGCAGGCGGGATCTCGTCGGCGATGTCGGCCGCCCGGACCGCGGCGGTGGCCCGCGGCGTGACGTTCGTCACCACCTCGCGCACCGGCTCCGGGTCCGTCTACGGCTCTGCCACGCCGGGGATCGTCGCCGGCGGCGACCTCATGCCCCAGAAGGCGCGCATCCTGCTGCTGCTCTCCCTCGCCTTCTCGAGCGACCCCGCCACGGTGCGCGACTGGGCCGTCCGCTACGGCAACCCGGAGTTCACCACGCCGCCGGACGACGAGGACGGCTAGCTCCCGGCGTCGGGCGCGAAGAACAT
>DATHJG010000713.1:0-13968 GCA_035489875.1 Solirubrobacteraceae bacterium
GCTCGGCGCGCAGGCGGTCCTCGATGTCGGTGAACGCGACGACGGCGCCGCGGCCCTCCGGCATCGCGAGCGGCGCCGAGACGTAGGAGACCGGGAACATCGAGCCGTCGCGCCGGAAGAACCAGTCCAGCTCGCTCGCGACCGTCTCCCCCGTGGTCCGCGGGAGCAGCATCGGGCACTCCGCGGCGGGGAACGGCGTCCCGTCCGGGTGCCGGTAGTGGATCGTCTCGTGCCCACGCCGCCCGAACAGCTCGCGCGCGCTGTCGTAGCCCAGCGCCGCGATCGCGGCGGGGTTGGCGAAGCGGATCACGCCGTCGGGATCCACGACCCAGATCGGCTGTGCGGCCGTGTCCAGCACCGCGGCGAGGAAGTCCTCGGCGCCGACCCTCAGGCCGGCCAGATCGATCAGCGAACCAGGCACACGTAGCCTCCTGCGCGACCGAGTCTACGCCGGGCTCCGCGGCAGCCCGCCCGACTACAGGTTGCGGCGCGCGAGCCGGTGCGCGCGCCAGGCGGCGTTCGCGCGCAGGATCTCCCAGAGCTTGGCGCGCGAGCGGGTGGAGACGCCGTCGGCGAGCTCCGGGACGATCTCGCAGGCCGAGCGGAGGCCGAGGGCGTCGCCGCACGAGGAGCCCGGAGAGAAGAGACCGCCGCGGCGGGCGAGCCACAGCGCGCAGAGGACATCGGACGGCTGGACGACGTCCTCGACGATCAGCGGCGGAGCCGGCGCTCGCGGCACCGCGCGGCGCGGGCGGACGTCGAGGCAGCCGGCGGTGAGCAGCGCCTGCCGCCATGGCTCGCGCGATGCCTGGGCGTAGCCCGGGAGCAGCTCGGCGCACACGGCGTGGAGCGTGCGCGCGCTCCGCCGCACCGCCGGTGCGTGCCGCTCGCTCTCGAGGCGGCCGCGACGCGCGCAGGCGCCGGGCCACTCGTCGAGGTCGTCGCGATCCGTGCAGGCGCCGGGCCACTCCTCGCGGTCGGCGGCGGGGCCGACGGCGGCCGTCATGCCGCGAGCGCCGCCGTCGCGCCCTCGCGCGCCTCGATCTGCTCGAGCTTGTGCAGCAGCGTCTCGGCCATCCGCAGCGACGCCGCGTCGATCAGCCGCCCGTCGAGCGAGACGGCGCCGCGGCCCTCGCGCGCGGCCTCGGCCATCGCGGCCACGATCCGGCGGGTCTTCTCCGCCGCCGCCGCGTCGGGCGTGAACACCTCGTTGGCGAGCGCGATCTGCGTCGGGTGGATCGCCCACTTGCCCTCGTAGCCGAGCACGGCGGCGCGCCGTGCCGCCGCGCGGTAGCCCTCGGGATCGCCGAAGTCGCCGTACGGGCCGTCGATCGGCCGCAGCCCGTGCGCCCGGCACGCGACGGCGATCCGGGCGAGCGGGTAGTGCCACTGGTCGCCCCAGTGCGCCGCGCCGTCCCCGGTTCGCACCGAGTACGCGGACGTCGAGCCGCCGATCGACGTCGTGTGGCTCTGCAGCGAGGCCGCGTAGTCGGCGACGCCGAACACCATCGCCTCCATCCGCTCGGGGCAGGCGGCGGCGATCTCGTCGATGTGGTGCATCCCGGCGGCGGTCTCGATCAGCACGCTGATGCCGATCGCGTGCGGGAGCCGCTGCGCGGCCTCGATCTGCGACAGGAGCGTGGCGACGAAGTGGACGTCGCCGGCGCACGAGACCTTGGGGATGAGCACGGTGTCGACCCGATCGCCGGCCTGCTCGACCACGTCGACGATGTCGCGATAGCACCAATGGGTGTCGAGTCCGTTGATGCGCAGCGACACCGAGCAGGACGACCAGTCGCGCTCGCGCAGGGCGGCGATCACCTGCGCGCGGGCGCGCTCCTTGTCGTCGGGCGCGACGGCGTCCTCCAGATCCAGCATCACGACGTCGGCGCCGAGGCGGGTCGCCTTGTCGAGCATTCGCTGGTTGCTGCCGGGGACGGCGAGCTCGGAACGGTGGAGGCGGGTTCTGGTGCTGGGCATGGCGGCGCAGTCTGAGGGCGACGGGTTACGCGGCGCAAGCTCGGATAACCGAATTCGCATGGCCCGATCAGCGGACTCGATACATAGACGAGACCCGATGGGTGTTCGCGGAATTCTGAGCTTGTGCTCGCAGCGAGGAGCGGTCACGCTCCGCCGCCATGTCGATTCCGCCTCCCCTCGATCCGCCGGCCCGCCTGCTCTGCGGTCCCGGGCCCTCCGACGTCGAGCCGTCCGTGCTCGCCGCGATGCGCCGCACGATGCTGGGGCACCTCGATACCACGTTCCACGCGGTGCTCGACGAGGTCGTCGAGATGCTTCGCATCGTGTGGCACATGCCGCGGGGCGACGTCTTCGCGCTTCCCTCGACCGGCACGTCCGCGATGGAGGCCGGGATCGTCAACCTGCTCGAGCCCGGGGACACCGCGATCGTCGCCGAGGCCGGGTTCTTCGGCAAGCGGCTGGGGGACATCGCCGAGCGCCACGGCGCGACCGTCGTCCGCGTCACCGCGCCGTGGGGCGAGACCGTCCCGAACGCCGCGCTGCTCGACGCGCTGGACCGCCATCCCGAGACACGCCTGGTGGCCGTCGTGCACGCGGAGACCTCGACCGGCGCGCTGCATCCGCTGCGCGAGCTCGGCACCGCGCTGTTCGGCTACGACGTGCTGCTGATGGCCGACTGCGTCACGTCCCTCGGCGGCGTGCCGCTCCAGGTCGGGCCGTGGGGCGTGGACTACGCCTACAGCTGCACCCAGAAGTGCCTCGGGGCGCCGCCCGGCATGGCGCCGGTCGCGATCTCGCCGCGCGCGTGGCGCCGGATCCGCTCGCGCACCACGCCGGTCCCGTTCGTGCTCGACCTCGAGCTGCTGCGGCGCTACTGGAGCGAACGTCCCGCGGCCTACCACCACACGGCGCCGGTCCTGTCGATCTACGCGCTGCACGAGGCGCTCCGGCTCGTGCTGGAGGAAGGGGCGGAGGCGCGCTGGGCGCGGCACGCGGCAGCCGGTGCGCACCTCCAGACCGCGCTGCGCGCCCGCGGGCTGGAGCTGCTCGCGGCCCCGAATCGACAGATGGCGCCGCTCACCGCCGTGCGCGTGCCGAAGGGCGTCGACGGCAAGGCGGTCCAGGCCGCGCTGCTGGCCGACTACGGCATCGAGATCGGCGGCGGACTCGGCCCGGCCGCGCCGCCGATGTGGCGGATCGGGCTGATGGGGCGCAACGCCACGGTCGCGACCGCGACGCAGGTGCTCGGGGCGCTCGACGACGCGCTCGAGGCCGCGCCGGCCCTGGCGGCGTAGCGGCGCCGGATCGCTTCGTGCGCCGGCGTCGGTATAGGGGCGGCGTCCACTCGATGCCGGCCGCCGACCTCCGCCCGCGCGGCTGAGCCTGCGACTGGCATAGTCCGCGCCCGTGCCACGCGTCGTCGTCACCCGTCGACTGCCCGAGCCGGCGCTCGCCGCGCTGCGCGAGAGCGGCGCCGACGTCTGGGTCTCGGCCGAGGACCGCCCGCTCACGACCGGCGAGCTGCACGCCGCGGTGCGCGGCGCCGACGCGATCGTGACGATGCTGCACGACCGCGTCGACGACGCGCTGCTGGACGCCGCCGGCGGACAGCTCAAGGTCGTCGCGAACGTCGCGGTCGGCTACGACAACGTCGACGTCGACGCCGCGCGGCGCCACGGCGTCACGGTCACGAACACGCCCGGGGTGCTCACCGACGCGACGGCCGACCTCGCGATCGCGCTGCTGCTCGCGGTCACCCGCCGGCTCGGCGAGGGCGAGCGGCTGATCCGCTCCCGCGAGCCGTGGGCGTGGGCGATCGACTTCATGCTCGGCCGCGGGCTGCGCGGCAAGACGCTCGGGATCGTTGGCTACGGCGAGATCGGCCGGGCGACGGCCCAGCGTGCCCGCGCGTTCGGGATGGAGATCGTCTACACGAGGCGCTCGCGCGGCGACGATCCCGAGCAGGTGGAGCTGGACGAGCTGCTCGAGCGCTCGCACGCGGTCTCGCTGCACTGCCCGCTCACGCCCGAGACGCGCCACCTGATCGACGCGGACGCGCTCGCGCGGATGCGCGACGACGCCTACCTCGTCAACACGGCGCGCGGCCCCGTGGTCGACGAGGCGGCGCTGGCGACGGCGCTGCGCGACGGCGCGATCGCCGGCGCCGCGCTCGACGTGTTCGAGCGCGAGCCGGAGGTGCACCCGGACCTGGTCGACCTCGAGAACGTCGTGCTGGTGCCGCACCTCGGCTCCGCGACGGTCGAGACGCGGACGGCGATGGCGGAGCTCGCGGCGGCGAACGCGGTCGCGGTCCTGGCGGGTGAGGATCCGCCGACGCCGGTGTTCAAGGCGTAACTCCAGGGTTGCGCGTCGGGCCGGTGATGTGTAACCATACGGTGACACGTTGTCCACGACTGGAGGTCGCATGTCACCCGACCGGATCGAACGAGAGATCACCATCGCCGCGCCCGTCGAGCGAGTGTGGTCGGTGCTGACGGATGCGGAGCACATCAACGGCTGGTTCGCCGACGACGGCGCCGAGCTCGACCTGCGCCCGGGCGGCGCGCTCGTCATGAGCTGGAAGAAGCACGGGACGACGCGAGCGCGCGTCGAGGCCGTCGAGCCGCCGCGCCGGTTCGCCTACCGCTGGACCGCGCACCACGCCGAGCAGGGAGCGGAGCCGGGCGAGGGGAACTCGACGCTCGTCGAGTTCACGCTCGCGCCTGAGGGCGACGCGACGCGGCTGCGGGTCGTGGAGAGCGGCTTCGCGGTGCTCGCGACGACCGACGAGCAGCGCCAGGGCAACTACGACGACAACGTCGGCGGCTGGAAGCAGGTGCTCGAGCAGCTCGACGCGCACGTCGGCCGGGTGGCGGTCTGACCGAGGCGCCCTCAGCCGATGTGTTCGGCGCGCTGGCGGACCCGACCCGCTGGCGCGTGCTCACGCTCCTCGCCGAGCGCGGCGAGGGGACCGCGACGACGCTGGCCGGCGAGCTGCCGGTCAGCCGCGTCGCGGTGGTCAAGCACCTGGCGGTGCTCGACCGTGCGGGCCTGGTCCAGGGCCGCCGCGCGGGTCGTGAGGTCCGCTACACGGTGCGCACCGAGCAACTCGACGCGACCGCCCGCTGGATGGCCGGCCTCGCGTCGCAGTGGGACGCCCGGCTGGCGGCGATCAAGCGCATCGCGGAGGAGGCCTGAACGGCCACGGCGGGGCGGCGTGTCCTCGTGCTGTCAGGCGGCGCCGGCGAACGTCAACTGCGGCATTGAAGGGAGGGTCGGGTGGGGGAGGCGGCTCGCGGGAGGCCGCAAAACGTCGAGTCTCGCGCCGCGGCGGACTGCCGTTCGACGTTTTGCGGCCATGGGCCGTAGAACGTCGAGCCGGTCCGCGGATCGGGCCGATGTTCGACGTTTTGCGGCCAGATCACGACCAAAACGTCGAGATCGCGCTCGTATCCCATCCTCGCTCGACGTTTTGGTCGTAGAGCGCCCAAAACGTCGAACCGATCCTCGAATCCTGCCCGATCTCGACGTTTTGGTCGCTTCCGCCCGAACCCATCCCCCTCACTGCCAGCCGTTGACGTTCGCCGGCGCCGCGTGGCCGCGCGGACCCACCGCTCGGCCGGACCCGCTCCCCTCGCTGCCCCAGTTGACGTTCGCTAGGTCGCCTGACCGCACAGGGCCGCGGGTCCCAGCCGAACCCTCTCCCCTCAATGCCCGCCGTCCGCTGACGCCGGCGCCCCCGCGACAACGGCGCCGCCGCCATAACGCGATCAAGCCTCCCCCCGCGCCACCCGCGCGGCGACGAGCGCGTTGCGCAGGAGCCAGACGTCGGTGATCGGGCCGACTCCGCCCGGCACGGGCGAGACGGCCTCGACCAGCGGGAGGACGCTCTCGGTGTCGACGTCGCCGACCAGCTTCGTCGTGCCGTCCGGCTGCTTGACCGCGTTGATGCCGATGTCGACCACGATCGCGCCCTCGCGGACGAACCCGCCGGTGATCAGCCCGGGTACGCCCGCGGCGACGACGAGCAGGTCGGCCATGCGGGTGTGCTCCGCGAGCCGGCCCGCGTCGGCGGTGTGCTTGTGGGCGGAGATGACGGTCGCGTTGCGGGCGAGCCCCAGGATCGCCGCGGGCTTGCCGACGTTCGTGGAGCGGCCGACGACCACGAGGTCGAGGCCGTCGTACGCCAGCGCCGGATCGCGCCCGACGGAGGCCATGTAGCGGTCGAGCATGTGGAACGCCGCGGCCGCGGTCGAGGGCGTGAAGCGCGGCGTGCCGAGCGCGAGCAGGCCGGCGTTCTCCGGATGCTGCGCTTCCACGTCCTTGAGCCGCGGCAGCGCCCGCAGCACGTCGGACTCGGGCAGGTGCGCGGGCAGCGGCCGCAGCACGAGGATGCCCGAGACGCGCGGGTCGCGGTCGAGCGCGTCGAGCACGGCGAGCACGCGGGGGAGGGACGCGTCGCCCGGCAGCCGCTCGGGCCGCGAGAAGATGCCGGCCTCGTTCGCGTGCCGGTCGATCCGGCGCTGGTAGACGTGCGCGGCGTAGTCGTCGCCGACCAGCAGCGTGGCGATCCCGACCGCGCCGTCGAGCGCCGCGACGCCGTCCTTGACCTCCTCCATCAGCTCGGCCGCGTAGGCCCGACCGTCGATGATCCGTCCCGTCCGGCGATGTTCCCCTTGCGGCATTTGTACGAATTTGTATACGATCGCGGCCGTGTCCTTCCTCCTGACCTGCCCCAACTGCGGGGTCCGCGAGGTGACCGACTTCGGATTCGGCGGCGAAGTCTCCGTGCGGCCGGCCTCACGGCCCGACCGCCGGGAGCTCAACGCGTACAACTACTTCCGCCGCAACGTGGCGGGAGTGCAGCGGGAATGGTGGTTCCACCGCTCCGGCTGCCGCGTCTGGTTCGTCGCCGAGCGCGACACCCGCACGAACGAGGTCCAGTGGACCGCACTGCCGTCCGATGCGCCTGACCGGGTCGAGGCGTGACCAGGCTGCCCGAGCAGCCCGGCGAGCGGATCGACCGCACCCGGGCGATCAGCTTCACGTTCGACGGCAAGGCGATCCCCGCGTTCGCGGGCGACACGATCGCGTCGGCGCTGTACGCGTCGGGCCGGCGCACGTTCAGCCGCTCGTTCAAGTACCACCGCCCGCGCGGCGAGATCTGCGGCTGCGGCCAGTGCGCGAACTCGCTCGTGCAGATCGGCGGCCGCCCCGGCGTGCGCGCCTGCGCTGAGCCGGCCGTCGACGGCCTAGCGGTCGAGCACACGAACGCCAAGCCCGGCCTGGACTTCGACGTCATGCGCGCCACCGACATCGTCGGCGGCCCGTTCACGCCGCCCGGCTTCTACTACAAGACGTTCATCCGCCCGCGCCGGCTCTGGCCGCTGTACGAGAAGGTGCTGCGCTCGGTCGCCGGCCTCGGCGTGCTGCCCAAGCGCCAGGACGACCGCCGCTGGCGCACCGAGTACCGCCGCCGCCACTGCGACGTGCTGGTGATCGGCGGCGGCATCGCCGGCCTCTCCGCCGCGCTGCGCGCCGCGGAGCTGGGCGCCGACGTGGTGCTGTGCGACGAGGACGTCGAGCCCGGCGGCGCGCTCCTGCACGAGGGGGGCCGCCCGCAGGCCCGCGCGCTCGCCGACCGCGCCCGCGCGGCTGGCGTCGAGATCCTCTCCCGCGCGCCGGCGCTCGGGTTCTTCGACGGCCTCGTCCCCGTCTGGCAGGACGACACGCTGCACCAGGTCCGTGCCCGGCGCCACATCGCGGCGACCGGGACGCTCGAGCAGCCGCTCGTGTTCCCCGACAACGACCTGCCCGGCGTGATGCTGTCCGGCGGCGCCCGCCGGCTCGCAGCGCTCTACGCGGTCAAGCCCGGGAACACGGCCGTCGTCGCGACGACCGGCGACCGCGGGCTCGACGCCGCGCTCGCGCTGCACGCGGCCGGCGTGCGGATCGCCGCGGTCGCCGACCTGCGGCCCGACGCCGACGGCGAGCCCGCCGCCGAGGTCGAGGCGGCCGGGATCGAGCTGCTGCGCGGCACGACCGTCGTGCGCGCGCTCGGCCGCCAGGCGGTCACCGGCGCGATCCTCGCGCCGGTCGACGCCCAGGGCTACGCGATCGAGGGGCGCGAGCGCAAGCTCCCCTGCGACCTCATCGCGGTCTCCGGCGGCGCGACGCCGGCCACGTCGCTGCTGCTCCAGGGCGGCGCGAAGGCCCGCTACGACGAGGCGACCGGGCGCTTCGTCGCCGACGGCCTGCACGACATCGTGCTGGCGGCCGGCTCGGTCGCCGGCCACGACGACGCCGAGGCGGCGGAGCTCTCCGGCCGCGTCGCCGGCGCGGAGGCCGCGCTCGCGCTCGGGTTCCCCGATCAAGCCGGCGCGCGCGGGCCGGGCCGGGCGGCCGCCGACGCCACGCTCGAGCAGGACCGCTCGCGCCTGCGCGACCAGCCCGCGCCGTCGCCGGTCGCCACCCCGCCCGCGCTGGCGCGCGACCGCAAGGGCGGCGGCAAGGCGTTCGTCGACCTCGACGAGGACATCACGGTCAAGGACGTCGCGTACGCCGCCGCGGAGGGCTACGACTCGATCGAGCTCTCCAAGCGCTACACGACCGTGACCATGGGCCCGTCGCAGGGCCGCTTCTCCCAGCTCGCCGCGATCCGCGCGCTCGGCGCCCACACGGGCGTGACGCTCGACGAGGTCGGCATGACGACGGCCCGCCCGCCATGGGTCAGCGTCCCGATGGGCGTGCTCGCCGGGCGTCCGTTCGAGCCGGCCAAGCGCTCCGCCATCCACGGCCGCCAGCGCGAGCAGAACGCGACCGTGAAGTGGGCGGGCGACTGGCGCCGCGCCTACGACTACGGCGACCCCGAGGCCGAGACGCTCGCCGTGCACGAGCACGCCGGCGTGATCGACGTCTCCACGCTCGGCAAGCTGCTGGTGCGCGGGCGCGACGCGGGGGAGATCCTCGACCGGCTCTACCCGAACCGCTTCTCGAACCTCAAGCCGGGGCGGATCCGCTACGGCGTGATGACCTCCGACGCCGGCCGGATCATGGACGACGGCACGATCTGCCGGCTCGACGACGAGTCCTTCTACGTCACGACCACCTCGAGCGGCGCCGGCGCGATCGAGGAGTGGTTCGGCTGGTGGCTCGCCACGTGGGACCTCCAGGCGCACGTCACCGACGTCACGCAGGCGCTGTGCGCGGTCAACGTCGCCGGCCCGAAGGCGCGCGAGATCCTCGCCGGGCTGACCGACCTGGACGTCTCGCCCGAGGGGTTCACCTACCTCGACGGCAAGCGCGGCAAGGTCGCGGGCGTCGACGCGCTGCTGCTGCGGATCGGCTTCGTCGGCGAGGTCGGCTACGAGATCCACTTCCCCGCCGCCTACGGCGAGCATGTCTGGGACGCGCTGGTCGCGGCCGGCGCGCGGCCGTTCGGCCTGGAGCCCCAGCGCGTGCTGCGGCTCCAGAAGCTGCACGTGATCATCGGCCAGGACACCGACTCGGAGTCGACGCCGTACGGCGCGGCGATGCCGTGGATCGTCAAGCTCGACAAGGAGCAGGACTTCATCGGCCGCTGGGCGCTCGAGCACGCCGCCGAGCATCCGGCCGAGACCGCGCTGGTCGGCTTCACGATGGCCGACGGCCACGTCCCGACCGAGGGCGCCGTCGTGCTCGCCGAGAACGGCGGCCCGATGGGGCAGGTCACGTCGGCGCGCCGGTCCGGTCAGCTCGGCAAGGTGATCGGCATGGCCTGGGTGCCGTCGGTGGCGGCGAGCGACGGCACGACGATCACGATCTCCGACGAGGCCGCGCGCTACACGGCGACGGTGACGACGGCGCCGTTCTTCGATCCCGAAGGGGAGGTTCTCCGGTCGTGAGCTTCGAGTTCCTGTCGGCCCGCGCGACGGACGTCGTCGCGCGCTCGCCGATGGAGCGCCAGGCGCGCGTGGCCGGCGCGCGCTTCGAGGTGCGCGACGGCTGGAACGTCGCCGTGTCCTACGCGGGCGAGGCGAACGCGCTACGCAGCGTCGGCTTCGCCGACTGCTCGCACCTCCGCAAGTACGAGCTCCAAGGCGATCTCCCACCGCTGGAGTTCGGCCGCGCGACCGTCGACGGCGACGCCATCTGGCTGCCGATGACCACCACGCGCGCGCTGATCCTCGGCGGCGAGCCGCCCGCCGGCGCGCTCGAGGTGACGACCGGCTTCGCCGCCCTGCGGCTCGCCGGCCCGCTGGCGCGCGAGACGTTCGCGCGCTTCACCGCGATCGACCTGCGCCCGCAGCAGACGAAGCCCGGCGACTGGCGCCCCGGCTCGGTCGCCCGCACGCCCGGCGGGATCCTGTGCGAGGCCGACGACCGCTACCTGATGCTGTTCGGCGCCGCGCTCGGCCAGTACGTCTGGACCGTGGTCGCGGACGCGGCGGGCCACCTCGGCGGCGGCCCGGTAGGCGACGACGCGCTCGTGCGCGGCGAATCCG
This sequence comes from Solirubrobacteraceae bacterium, assembly GCA_035489875.1. GTDB lineage: Bacteria > Actinomycetota > Thermoleophilia > Solirubrobacterales > Solirubrobacteraceae > DASQMT01. Next base: position 10,464 of record DATHJG010000713.1, read on the forward strand.
GTGACGAGGCGTCAGCCGAGGCAGGTGCAGCCGGTGCTTGACATCTTCCGCAAGCGGCGCATGTGGCGGCCGCGGCCGGACCTCAAGAAGCGCTACGACGTCGTGATCGTCGGCGGCGGCTCGCACGGGCTCGCCACCGCGTACTACCTCAAGCAGCGCGGGATCACGGACGTCGCGATCCTCGAGAAGAGCTACATCGGCTCCGGCGCCGCCGGCCGCAACACGACGATCCTCCGCTCCAACTACAAGACGCCCGAGGGCGCGCGCTTCTACGACGCCTCGATCAAGCTCTACGAGGGCCTCTCGAAGGAGCTGAACTTCAACCTGCTGTTCAGCCAGTGCGGCCACCTCACGCTCGCGCACACCGACCGCGCGATGTTCGTGATGGCCAACCGCGCCGAGGTCAACCGGCTGCACGGGATCGACAGCCGCCTGATCGGCCCGGACGAGGTGCAGAAGCTCGCGCCCGCGATGCACGTCTCCGACGACGCGACGTACCCGATCATGGGCGCGCTCTACCACCCGCCCGGCGGGATCATCCGCCACGACGCGGTCGTCTGGGGCTTCGCCCGCGGCGTCGACTCCGGCGGCGCGGAGATCCATCCGTACACCGAGGTCACCGGGTTCGAGAAGGCCAACGGCCGGATCGCGGCGGTCAACACGAACCGCGGCCGGATCGAGGCCGGCACGGTCATCAACGCCACCGCCGGCTGGAGCACGCTGATCGCCGACATGGCCGGCGTCCCGCTCCCGATCACCACGCACATCCTCCAGGCGTGCGTGACCGAGCCGGTCAAGCCGCTGCTCGACGTCGTCATCGTCTCCTCCCAGATGCACGTCTACGTCTCGCAGTCCGACCGCGGCGAGTTCGTCATGGGATCCGAGATCGAGCCGTGGACGACGTACCGGATGAACGGGACGCTGAACTTCCTGCAGGACCTCACGCGCCACACGCTCGAGCTGTTCCCCCAGCTCGAGCACGCGCGGATCCTGCGCGCCTGGGCCGGGCTGTGCGACCTGAGCCCGGACTACTCGCCGATCCTCGGGCAGACCGAGGTCGAGAACTTCCACGTCAGCGCGGGCTGGGGCACCTACGGCTTCAAGGCCGCGCCGATCGTGGGGAGCACGCTGGCGGAGCTGGTCGACACCGGCCGCCAGCCGGAGCTCATCGAGCCGTTCAAGCTCGAGCGCTTCTACGAGGACAAGCTCGTGTCCGAGCTCGCCGCCGCCGCCGTCAGCCACTGAACCCCCGGGAGGGGAACGCCTTGAAGAGCAGCCTGGAGATCGCCCAGGAAGCAGAGCTGGTACCGATCGAGATGATCGCGGAGTCGTGCGGTCTCCAGCCCGGCGAGATCGAGCCGTACGGCCGCTACAAGGGCAAGATCGGCCTCAGCGTGATCGAGCGCTTGAAGGACCGGCCCGACGGCAAGCTCGTCTGCGTGACCGGCATGACGCCGACCAAGGCCGGCGAGGGCAAGACGACGACGCTCGTCGGGCTCACGCAGGGCCTCGGCCACATCGGCAAGTCGCCGGTCGCGTGCCTGCGCGAGCCGTCGCTCGGCCCGGTGTTCGGCATCAAGGGCGGCGCCGCCGGCGGCGGCATGACGCAGGTCGTGCCGATGGAGGACCTCAACCTCCACTTCACCGGCGACATCCACGCGATCGGGGCGGCGAACAACCTGCTCGCCGCGATGCTCGACGCGTCGATCCTGCACGGCAACCCGCACAAGATCGACCAGCTCCGGGTCGGCTGGCGCCGCGCGCTCGACATGAACGACCGCGCGCTGCGCAACATCGCGGTCGGCCTCGGCGGGCGCGCCAACGGCTACCCGCGCGAGTCCGGCTTCGACATCACCGCCGCATCCGAGGTGATGGCGATCCTCGCCGTCTCGCGCGACCTGCAGGACCTGCGCGCGCGGCTCGGCCGGATCACCGTCGCGCAGTCGTTCGACGGCGGCAAGCCGATCACCGCCGAGGACCTCGGCGCGGCCGGCGCGATGGCCGTGCTCCTCAAGGACGCGATCAAGCCGAACCTGATCCAGACGCTCGAGGGCCAGCCGTGCCTGATGCACTGCGGCCCGTTCGCGAACATCGCGCACGGCAACAACTCGCTGGTCGCCGACCAGGTCGGCATGAAGATCGGCGACTACGTCGTGACCGAGTCGGGCTTCGGCTCCGACATGGGGATGGAGAAGTTCTTCGACATCGTCTGCCGCTTCGGCGGGCTGACGCCGAGCGCGGTCGTGCTGGTCACGACGGTGCGCGCGATCAAGCACCACGGCGGCGTCGAGGACGACCCGCGCGTGGAGCGCTCCCACGCGCTCGGCGCGATCGAGGTCGGCATGGAGAACGTCCGCCGCCACCTCGGGATCATCGCCGAGTTCGGCATGCCCGCCGTCGTGGCGGTCAACCGCCGCCCCGGCGACACGAACGAGGAGGTCGAGCTCGTCAAGCGGCTCGCGCTCGAGGCCGGCGCGTTCGGCGCCGAGGCCAACGAGGGCTTCACGCGCGGCGGCGCCGGCGCGGCCGACCTCGCCAACGCCGTCGTCGAGGCGTGCGAGCAGCCGAACCAGTTCAAGCCGCTGTACGCCGACGATGAGCCGATCCAGGACAAGATCGAGGCGGTCGCCAAGCGCGTCTACGGCGCGAGCGACGTCTACTTCTACCCCGAGGCCGAGAAGAAGCTGACGCAGTTCACCGCGGACGGCTACGGCCATTTCCCGGTCTGCATGGCGAAGACCCACCTGTCGCTCTCCTCCGACCCGACGCTGCTGAACGCGCCCGAGCACTTCACGCTGCCGGTGCGCGACATCCGCGCGTACACGGGAGCGGGCTGGCTGGTGCCGCTGTGCGGCGACATCACCCAGATGCCCGGCCTCGGCAAGTCGCCCGCCGCGCTGAACGTCGACATCGACGCCGAGGGAAGGACCGTCGGGCTGTTCTAGGCCTCTAGACCCGGATGGGATGATGGTGGCCATGGATCGGGCTTCTCCGCAGCGCTCCTCACTGGTGGACGACACAGAGGTGGCGCTGCGGGCGTGGCTGGCCACCGGCACCCACCGTCCCGGCGACCGGCTCCCGCCCGAGCTCGAGCTGGCCGGGATGCTCGGCGTCTCGCGCGGCACGCTGCGCACGGCGCTCGACCGGCTCGAGGAGGCGGGCGAGATCACGCGCCGCCAGGGCTCGGGCACGTACGTCGGCCAGGCGGTGCGACCGACCGCGTTCCACGAGGGGCTGGAGGTGCTGCGGCCGTACTCCGAGCTGGCGGAGCGCCGCGGCGTCGCGCTCACCGTGCGCGACCTCGAGATCGCCGAGCGGCGGATCGGGGCCGAGGCGGGAGAGGCGTTCGGGCTCTCGCCCGACGCGGAGGCGTGGACGATCACGCGCACGATCCTCGCCGACGGCGAGCCGGTGGCGACGATGCGCGACATCGTCCGGCCGGGCATCCCGCTGCCGCCGGAGAAGCGGTTGCGCCGCGCGATCGAGAGCGGCGGCATGGTGCTCG
>DATHJG010000714.1:0-2343 GCA_035489875.1 Solirubrobacteraceae bacterium
ACGCCATCGGCGTCTCCTCGGGCACCGAGGCGATCGTGCTGGCGCTGCGCGCGCTGGACATCGGCCCCGGCGACGAGGTCGTCGTGCCGGCGAACTCGTTCATCGCGACGGCCGAGGCGGTCAGCCTCGCCGGGGCGACGCCGCGGCTGGTCGACGTCGACCCCGCGACCCACCTGATCACCGCGGAGGCGGTGCAGGCAGCGATCGGCCCGCGCACGCGCGCCGTGATCCCGGTCCACCTGATGGGCTCGACCGTCGACATCGCGCCGATCGCCGAGGTCGCGCGAGGCGCTGGCCTGTACCTGATCGAGGACTGCGCGCAGGCGCACGGCGCCCGCTACGGCGGGCAGCGCGTCGGCACGTTCGGCGACCTGGGCTGCTTCTCGTTCTACCCGACCAAGAACCTGGGGGCGTGGGGCGACGGCGGCGCGGTCATCAGCGCCGATCCGGGTCTCGCCGACCGCGTCCGCCTGCTGCGTTCGCACGGCGAGGGCCCGCGCTACCACCACAGCGTCGTCGGGACCACCGCACGGCTCGACGCCCTCCAGGCGGCGCTGCTGCGGGTGAAGCTGCGCCGGCTCGACGGCTGGAACGACGACCGGCGCCGCATCGGGACCGAGCTGCGCGACGGACTGGCCGGGACGAGCCTCGAGCTGCCCGCGCCGGCGTCCGACGCGGGCGACCACGTCTACCACCTGTTCATCGCGCGGACCGAGCGCCGCGAGGCGCTCCGCGCGTTCCTCGGCGACCGGGGTGTCGCCACCGCTGTGCACTACCCGATCCCGATCCACCGGACCGGCGCGTACGCCGACCTCGGACTGGGCGCGGGAAGCCTGCCGGTCGCTGAGCGATTGGCAGAGCAGATCTGCACGTTGCCGCTGTATCCGCTGATGCCCGACGGCGAGATCGCCCGGGTCGTCGACGCTGTCCGGGACTTCGACAGGGAGATGTCATGACCGCACGGAAGCACGTGTCGGGGCGCCGGTTCGCGCCCGTGAGGCTGGAGCAGGATCCGCCGCTGCGGATCGCGGTCGTCGGCTACGGCTACTGGGGCCCGAACCTCGTCCGCAACGTGATCGAGCGGCCCGAGCTCGAGCTGGCGTGCCTGTGCGAGCGCGACGACGCGCGTGCCGCGGCGTTCCTCCAGCGCGTGCCCGACGTGCCGGTCTGCTCTGATTTCGAGGCCGTCCTCGACGATCCGTCGATCGACGCCGTGCTGATCGCCACCCCGCCGCGTACGCACCACATGTTGGCAAGCGCAGCGCTCAACGCGGGCAAGCACGTGCTGGTCGAGAAGCCGCTGGCGCGGACGGTGGCCGAGGCCGCTGACCTGATCGAGATCGCCGAGGCGAACGAGCTCGTGCTGATGCCGGGCCACACGTTCCTCTACAGCCCGCCCGTGAACAAGGTCCGCGAGCTGATCCAGACGGGCGCGCTCGGCGAGGTCTACTTCGTCACGTCGTCGCGCATGAACCTCGGCAAGTACCAGCCGGACGGCGTGATCTGCGACCTCGCGCCGCACGACCTCTCGATCCTGCTCTACCTGATCGACCGGCCGATCGTGCAGGTGAGCGCCTCGGCCCGCAGCATCTTCCGCGAGCACAACCCGGAGGTCGCGTTCCTCACGCTGACGTTCGCCGGCGGCGTGACCGCGAACATCCAGATCTCGTGGCTGGCGCCGCGCAAGGTGCGCGAGATGGTCATCGTCGGCTCCAAGCGGATGGTCCAGTACGACGACACCGCCGCCGACGAGTCGGTGCGGATCTTCGACCGCGGGATGGAGTTCGCGGAGCCGACGAACTTCGGCGAGCACCAGCTCAGCTACCGCAGCGGCGACATCGTCGTCCCTCGCGTCGAGGCGGCGGAGCCGCTCAGCCTCGAGCTGCAGGATTTCGCGCGCGCGATCCGCACCGGCGCCGTGCCGCGCTCCCACGCGCAGCTGGGCCTCGAGACGGTCGCTGCGATCGAGGCGGCGGAGACGTCACTGGAGCGCAACGGAGAGCCCGTGGCGCTCGAGCTCGCGCTCGAGCGCGCCGCCGCCTGATCCCGGGAGGGAGAAACGGCGTTCGGCCGGCCCCGGCGGGCCGGCCGAACCGCCGGGTTGCGAATGTCCGAAGGGGCGCGGTGAAACCGCGCCCCTTCGCCCGTTGTTAGGCGTGGAGATCGCGAAAGCACTGATCCTGGCCGGGCGTACCGCTCATGATCGCCCGTGGCCAAGCGTCAGATCCGGGCCCAAGCACCTGGTCCCCGTCGCGAACCGGCCGATCGTGCAGGTGAGCGCCTCGGCCCGCAGCATCTTCCGCGAGCACAACCCGGAGGTCGCGTTCCTCACGCTGACGTTCG
>DATHJG010000715.1:0-2198 GCA_035489875.1 Solirubrobacteraceae bacterium
TCCCGGTCCCCGGCACGAACGTGTCAGGCCGCAGAAAGCGGAACGGCAGCTGCGCGAACACCGAGAATTTCTCGGTCGGGGCGTATTCGCCCAGGACGAACAACTCACTGAAATTCAAGTTGCTGACCACGCCCGGCCCCGGTCCCGGCGCGTCCGGGTCGTAGGCAACGTTGCCCGCCGGCAGTCCGCGATAGCAGCCGCATTTCGCGTAAAAGAATTCGGCCCGGTCCGGTGTGTCGATGTCGAAGCCGGCGTCATAGCGCACCCGGAACTTCGTCGAGACCGTGCTGTCGTCGACGTAGCCAACCATGCTCGGCCGGCGGCGGGAGCCGTTATCGGCTCTGGGCGCGGGCGGCGCCTGTTGCGCCGCCTCAACGACCGAAGGACCGCCGGTTCGGACGGCCGGCTCCTGCGCGAGTGCGGTCACCGGCAGCAACACAAGGAACACGAGCAGACGTTTCATCAAGGATCTCCGAGAGTGGCTCTGAGTTGACGAGAAGCCGCAGCCAGCGCGCCGCTCAACTGCGGCGGGACTGACGGCGAGACGCGAGTGATGGTGTCGAGAGCGAGGTTGGCCTCCGCGCGGGACCCGTTCGCAGCGATTCGTCCGGCCAGCGTCGCGTACTCGCGAACCGCCCTCTCGAGCAGCGCGCGACGATCCGCCGGCGAAGACGCGGCCAAGCTTATCAGAAGGTCTCCAAAGCGCAGATGGTAGTCTGGGCGGCGGCGCGCGGCGGGTTCGTCGGCGGCGCCGACAAACAGGGCCAGGGCGTCTTCGTACTCACGGTCCGCCGCGACGGCATTCGTGGCCTCGAGGATCGTGCCGCGAAGACTGTGTGTGTCCGCCAGGATCACGGTAAGGGACGGCGCACGACGGGCCAGCTCCTGGACCAGACCGAGCGCCTGACGGCTTCGCGCGTCCGCTTCCGCGATCGCGCCCTGGTCCTTCAGCAACGCGGCGATGTTCGCGCAGAACATCGACAGCTCCACCTTGTACTCGCGGTTGTCGGGTTGAGCCGCCACCAGCGCCTCGTCGAGCGCGATCGCCTTCTCCCACAGCGCGCGGACGTCGCCGACCCGCTGCGGATCGTCCGCAAGCAGCGTCCCGAGGTTGTTGTAGGCGCGCGCGAGCTCCTGCGCGGCGAGCGCGTCCGACCGCGACAACGGCTCCAGCACGCGGATCGCGTCGCGGAAGTCGGCCTCCGACGCCGCGGCGTTGCCGCGGGCGGCGCGCAGGATCCCGCGGTTGTAGTGTGAGCGGGCCATCTCGCGCAGGACGACGGTGTTGGACGGCGCGTCAGCGGTCAGGGTCTGCTGCAACTCGAGCGCCTGATCGTAGGCGGCCTCGGCGTCGGCCGCCCGCGGAGGCATCGGGCGAAGGGTTTCGCCGAGCCAGTTATAGGCGTCGGCCAGCGACGCCCGCAGCGACGCCGTGTGCGGCGCGGCGGCCGCCAGGCCTCGCAGCCTGGCAATGGCGTCCTTGTACTCCCGCTCCGCTTCAGCCGGTTTCTCGAGCAGCCGGTCGATGTGACCGATCTTCAAGTGCGCCAGCGCGACGTCGCGCTTCAGCGCCTCGCTGTTCGGTTGCTGGCCCATGAACGCGGTGTAGAACGTCTGCGCCCGGCCGAGCAGGTCGCGCCGCAGCTCCTCGAGCTCCGGCACATCGGCGCCGACGCGCGCCGGGTTGCGATCAACAGACGACAGGGACTGGTCCACCGCGGCTCTCGCCAGATCGAGGTTTCGCTCAGCCCGCCGGCTCTCGCGCCACGCGAAATACGCCAGCGTCGAGGCGACGATCAGAAACACGCCGAGGACGGCCGCGGCGACTTGTGCGCGGCGAAGCCGGGTCTTGCGGTCGCGCTCGACCCGCATCTCCTCCTGCTGCCGCGCGCCGGCCGACCCGGTGAGAAACGCGATGGCGCGATCGAACCCTTCGTCGTAGCGCCCGGCCCACGCGGCGGTCGGCTCGTTTTTCGTCAGCCACCGCTCGGCGAGCTCGAGCTCGGGATTGCGCCAGAGGCCGGCCGATCCCTCCTCGTGCCAGCGCGCGGCGCGCGACAGCCGCACGTAGAATTCCGCGGCGGCGCGCTCCTCCTCGGCCCACGCGATCAGCCGGGTCCAGCACCGCATCAGGCTTTCGTGCGAGAGGTCCACGATCGATCGGCGACTCAACGCGATTGCCGGCGGCGGCATCAGCA
>DATHJG010000716.1:0-6504 GCA_035489875.1 Solirubrobacteraceae bacterium
GCGTGGTGCTCCTGCGGCCCGTCCTCGCGGATCTGCTGCCCGAACTCCCGCTCGCGCAGGAACTCGATGAACTGCGGCGAGAGGAAGATGCAGATGAGCAGCGAGGCGGTGCCGCCGATGAGGACCTCCCCCATCACGCGCCGTCCCTCGCCGCCAGCGCCTCGGCGACGACCTCGAGCCCGACGCCGCGCGACGCCTTGACCAGTACGACGTCGCCGGCCCCCACCAGCTCGGCCGCCAGCTCGGCCGCCGCGGCGGCGTCCGGCACCGCGTGCCCCTCGCCGCCGAACGTGTCGAGCATGGCGGCCGACCGCGGCCCGACGGCGATCAACACGTCGACGCCGGCCGAGGCCGCGTACGACCCGATCTCCTTGTGGTGCGCCTGTTCGGCGGGTCCGAGCTCGAGCATGTCGCCGAGCACCGCGACGCGCCGTCCGGCGGGGTCCTGCACGGCGAGGTCATCCAAGGCGGCGCGCATCGAGAGCGGGTTGGCGTTGTAGCAGTCGTTGAGGACGGTTGCGCCCCGGGCGAGCGCCAGGCGCTCTCCGCGCAGCGCGCCGAAGCGGACGTCGACGCGCCCCTCCGGCCGCACGCCGACCGCTCGCGCGGCGGCCACCGCGGCGAGCGTGTTGAGCAGGTTGTGGCGCGAGTCGAACGGCAGCTCGAGCTCGTACCGGTCGTCGCCGGCGACCACGACAGAGCGGTCCGGCACGGCGTCGGGGATCGACCCGCCGCGCAGCGACGCGCCCTCGTAGTGCACGTCGCCGGCGGGCCCGAACGTCACGACGTCGAGCTCCTCGCGCAGGTAGGGCTCGAGCAGCGGCTCGTCGGAGGGGACGACGGCCACGGCGCCGTCGCGCATCCCCACGAGCAGCTCGGCCTTGGCGCGCGCGACGCCCTCGAGCGATCCCATCTGCTCGAGGTGCACCGGCCCGATGTTGGTGATCACGCCGACGTCGGGCTCGCAGATCGCGGTCAGCTCGGCGATCTGGCCGAAGCCGCGCATCGCCAGCTCGAGCACGAGCACCTCGGTGCCCGGCGGCGCCGCGAGCAGCTCGAGCGGCAGGCCGATGTCCGTGTTGAAGTTCGCGCGGCTCGCGGCGACCCTGCGGTGAGGAGCGATGAGCGCGGCGATCAGCTCCTTGGTCGACGTCTTGCCGACCGACCCCGTGACCGCGATCACGTGCGCGGCGAGATCGTTCCGCCAAGCGCGCGCGAGCGCGCCGAGCGACGCGACCGGATGCTCGACCGCCAGCACCGCGCCGCCGTCGACCGACGCGGCGGCCTCGCGCGCCCACACGCGCTCCGCCAGCACGCCCCACGCGCCGGCGCGCAGCGCGTCGGCGGCGAACTGCCCGCCGTCCACGTGGTCGCCCCGGATCGCGACGAACAGGTCGCCGGGCTCGACCGCCCGCGAGTCGATCACCACGCGCGCCGGACCTTCCGCGGCGCGGTCGACGCCGCGTACGAGCTCGGCACCGGCCGCGCCGGCGATCCGCTGGTCGCTCCAATGCCTCACGCGCCGCCGCTCCGCGCTCCGCGCAGCGCCGCGCGCGCCACCTCGACGTCGTCGAACGGCTCCTTGCGCCCGCCCGCGAGCTCCTGCCCCTGCTCGTGCCCCTTGCCGGCGATCACGACGACGTCGCCCGGCTCGGCGAGCTCGACCGCCCGCGCGATCGCGGCGCGCCGGTCGGGCTCTCGTTTCACGTGAAACGCGCCCGCCGGGATCCCGGCGAAGATCTCGTCGATGATCGCCTCCGGCGGCTCGGAGCGCGGGTTGTCGGAGGTGACGATCGCGACGTCCGCGAGCCGGGCGGCGATCTCGCCCATCAGCGGGCGCTTGGCGCGGTCGCGGTCGCCGCCGGCGCCGAACACGACGATCACCCGGCCGCTCGTGCCCGTGGGCGGAGTCGGTTGGGTGCTGGTGCCCGCGGGCGGAGTCGGTTGGGTGCTGGTGCCCGCGGACCGGGTCCGCGGGGTGCTCGCCACCTCGCGGGCCGACGCGAGCACGGTCTCCAGCGCGCCGGGCTTGTGCGCGTAGTCGACGAGCAGCGCGAAGCCCTGGCCCTCGTCGACGGCCTGCACGCGCCCCGGCACCGGCGCGACCGATGCCAGCGCCTCGGCCATCGGCTGGAGCTCCAGCCCGAGCGTATGCCCCGCCGCGAGCGCGACCAGCGCGTTGGCAGCGTTGAAGCGGCCGCGCAGCGGGAGCTCGACCGCCGCCTCGCCCGCGGGCGAGCGCACCGTGAAGGCGTTTCCGTCGAGGCCGGCGCGGTGGTCGACGGCCTGCCAGTCCGCCGGTCCGTCGAGCGACACCGTCACCGCGTCCGGCAGCGAGGCGGCGAGCCGCCGGCCCCACTCGTCGTCGACGACGACGAGCCGCTGCCCGACGTCGAACCCCGTGAACAGCCGCTGCTTGGCTGCGAAATACGTCTCCATGTCGGGATGGAAGTCGAGGTGGTCCTGGCTGAGGTTCATGAACGCCGCGATGGCGAAGTGGATGCCGTCGACCCGTCGCAGCTCGAGCGCGTGGGAGGAGACCTCCATCGCGCAGGCGCGGTCGCCGGCGTCGAGCATCGCGCGGAACGTCGCCTGCAGGTCGATCGCCTCCGGCGTGGTCCGGACGGCGGGCCGCTCCTCGCCGCCGACCACCGCGGTCACCCCGCCGAGCAGGCCGCACGGCCGTCCGGCCGCCTCGAGCAGGTGGCGCACGATGTGGGTCGTCGTCGTCTTGCCGCTCGTGCCGGTGATCCCGACGACCGGCAGCTCCGCCGTCGGGTCGCGGTGCAGGCGTGCGGCCGCGCGCGCCATCGCGGCCCGCACGTCATCGACCAGAACCTCCGGCACGCCGAGGCCCAGCGGGCGCTGGACGACCAGCGCGGCCGCGCCGCGCGCGACCGCGTCGCCGGCGAAGTCGTGCCCGTCGCGGGTGAAGCCCGGGACACAGAAGAACAGGGTCCCGGGCTGCACCGCCCGGTTGTCGTAGGCCAGGGCGACGACATCGACGTCGGGCCCGTCGCCGAGCAGATCGCGCACCGTCATGCGACGCGACACCCTAGCGGCGCCCCCGGCCGCCGAACCCGCCGCGGCCACCGCTCGCAGGATCAGTGGCCCTTCTCGCAACATCCCACCCGAAAGCGGCGACCGCTGATCGCCGCCTGGCTGTGTCCTCGGTCGGGGCAATAGCTCCGCTATTGCACCCTCCCTGCGTCCTCGCCAGCCGCCGCCAGCGGCCGGTCTTTCGGGTGCAACGTTACGAGAAGGACCACTAGAGTTGCCTCAACCGTGAGCCCGCTCGGGGCCACATCAGGGACCGCGGAGCCGCCGCGCAGGCCGCGCGGCCGCCTATCCACGGCGTGCGTCGCGTGCGCGGTCGTCGCGCTCCTGCTCGCGGTGCTGGCCGGGTACGCGCAGCGAGCGCTGCTCGACCCGGAGCAGTTCGCCAACCGCGCCACCGCCGCCCTGCGCGACGAGCGCGTACGCACGCTCGTGGCGGAGAAGGTCACCGACGAGCTGGTGCTGGCCAACGCGGGCGACCTCGTCACGGCCCGGCCGATCATCGAGCGCGTCACCGCGGACGTCGTCGGCGGCAGCGCGTTCCAGTCGGTCTTCCGCGCCGCGGTGCGCGACGTCCACCGGGCGACGTTCGCGCGCGATCGCGACACCGTGACGCTGACGCTGGCAGATGCCGGCACCGTCGTCGGCGCCGCCCTGGACACGCTCAGGCCGGACCTCGCGCGCCGCATCGAGGCGGACCGCCGCGTGACGCTGATCCGGCGCAAGCTCGACGACCGCGCCGCGTCGCTGGCGGGCGCGGCCGACCGCGTCGAGCTGCTGGCGATCGTCCTCGCCGCGCTCTCGCTCGTGCTGGCCGCCGCCGGCGTCGCGCTCGCGCCGGATCGCCGCCGCGCCGCCGCCCAGCTCGGCGCGGGCACGGCCCTGGCCGGCATCGCGATCGTGGTCGGCTACTCGATCGCCCGGTCGATCGTGCTCGACACCGTCAGCGGCGGCGCGGAGCGCGAGGCGGCCCGCGGGGTGTGGGACGCGTTCCTGTCCGACTTGCGCAGTGCCGGCTGGCTGCTCGCGGGCTCGGGCGCCGTGATCGCCGCGGCCGCCGCGTCGCTGCTGCGCCCCGTCGCGATCGAGCCGGCCCTGACGCGTCTGCGCCGCCGGGTGGCGACGGAGCCCGCGCGCCCCGCGCTGCGCGTCGTGCGCGCGCTCCTCCTGATCGCGGCCGGCATCGTGGTCGTCGCGCGGCCGGCCGCCGTGCTGGAGCTGATCGCCACGCTCGCCGGGGTGCTCCTGATCTACGTGGGCGTGGCCGCCCTGCTGCGGCTCGTCTACCGGCCCGAGGCGGCGGCGGTCGCCCGAGCGCGCCCGCGCGATGCACGGCCACTCGCCGTCGCCGGCGTCGCCGCCGCGCTGATCGCCGGCGCGGGCGCGTTGTTCCTTGCGGGCGGCGGAGCGAGCGAGGCAGCGCCGGCCATGGCCGGCTGCAACGGCCACCGCGAGCTGTGCGACCGCCCGCTCGATCGCGTCGTGCTCCCCGCGACCCACAACTCGATGTCGGCGCCGCTGCCCGGCTGGTTCTCCTCCCAGCAGGACGCGCCGATCGCCGACCAGCTCGCCGACGGCATCCGCGGGCTCCTGATCGACACGCATTACGCCGACCGCCTGCCGAACGGGCGGGTCCGGACCGACGTGACCGGCGGCGGCCCGCAGAAGCTCGCCGCGCAGGACGGCGTCAGCGACGAGGCGCTCGCCGCGGCGCTGCGGATCCGCGAGCGGCTCGGGTTCCGCGGCGAGGGGGAGCGCGGCATGTACCTCTGCCACAGCTTCTGCGAGCTCGGCGCGATGCCGCTGGCCGACGCGCTCGACACGATCCACGACTTCCTCGTGACGCATCCGGGCGAGGTCCTGGTCGTGATCAACCAGGACTACGTCACCCCGCGCGACTTCGTCGACGCCGTCGGCCGCGCCGGCCTCGCCGAGCTCGTCTACGACCCGCCGGCGACCGGCGCATGGGCGACCTTGGGGGAGCTGGTCCGCGACGACCGGCGGCTCGTGCTCCTCGCCGAGAACGAGGCCGGTGCGGCGCCGTGGTACCGGCTCGCTTACGACGGCATCGCCGAGGAGACGCCGTTCGCGTTCCGCTCGGTCGACCAGCTCATCGGGGCGGCGGCGCTCCCCGCGAGCTGCCGGGCATACCGCGGTGGCGCCGGCGCGCCGCTGTTCCTCGTGAACCACTGGGTCACGACCGACCCCGCGCCCCGGCCATCGAACGCCGCCGCGGTGAACGCCCGCGAGCCGCTGCTGCGCCGCGCGCGGGACTGCGCCCGGATCCGCGACCACGTGCCGAACCTGCTCGCCGTCGACTTCTACCGCCGAGGCGACCTGTTCGGCGTCGTCGACACGCTCAACGGCGTGTCCTGAGCGCGCCGCCGTCAGCCGGCGAGCGTGTGGACACGCTCAACGGCGTGTCCTGAGGGCGCGCCGCCGTCAGGCGGCGAGCGCGCGCTCGACGATCGCGGCGCCGTCGATCCCCCGCGGGAGCGTCCCGAACGCGCGGCCGCGGGCGTCGCCGAGCCGGCCGGCGCAGAACGCGTCGGCGACCGCCGGCGGCGCGTCGCGCACGAGCAGCGAGCCCTGGAACGCCAGTGCGAGGTCCTCGACCGCCCGGCGCGCGAGCCATTGCGCGTCCTCCCCCGCGAGCTCGCCGAGCGCCGCGGGGAGCGCGTCGAGGTGGGCGTCGAGCCGCGCGTCGGCGCCGCGCCCGCGCTCGCACTCGGCCAGGAACGCGGGCAGGCCCTCCGGCTCGCGCGCGAGCGCGCGCAGCACGTCGAGCGAGATCACGTTGCCCGATCCCTCCCAGATGCCGTTGAGCGGCGCGTCGCGCAGCAGCCGCGGCATCGGCGACTCCTCGACGTAGCCGTTGCCGCCGAGGCACTCGAGCGCCTCGGCCGCGTGCGGCGTCGCGCGTTTGCAGATCCAGTACTTCATGACCGCGGTACCGAAGCGGCGCAGCGGCTTGTCGTCCTCGTCGTAGGCGCGCGCGAGCCTGAGCGCCGACGCCGTCGCGGCCTCCGACTCGACCGCGAGGTCGGCGAGCACGTTGACCATCAGCGGCTGCTCGACCAGCCGCGCGCCGAATGCGCTGCGATGGTGGGCATGGTGGACCGCCTCGGCGACGCCGCGCCGCATCCCGGCAGCACTGCCGACGATGCAGTCCAGCCGGGTGTGGGTGACCATCTCGATGATCGTCGCCACGCCGCGGCCCTCCTCCCCGAGCAGCCGCGCCGGCGCGCCGCGGAACTCGACCTCGCTGGAGGCGAGCGAGCGCGTGCCGAGCTTGTCCTTCAGGCGCTGGATCTCGAAGCCCGGGCCGCGCTCGACGACGAAGCAGGACAGGCCGCCGGGCGCCTGCGCGAGCACGAGGAAGACGTCGCACATCGGGTGCGAGCAGAACCACTTGTGGCCGGTCAGCTCGTAGGCGCCGTCGCCGGC
>DATHJG010000717.1:0-3053 GCA_035489875.1 Solirubrobacteraceae bacterium
GGTGCCACCAGTAGAGCAGCCCGGCGGCGCCGAACGTGAGGTGCTCGAGCGTGTGGACGAACGGGTGCTCGAGCGCGGCGTCGTACAGCGCCGGGACGTGCCAGAGCCACATCGCGCCGACGTAGGCGACGACGCCGAACCACGGCGACGCGAACGGCCCGGCGGCCCGCTCGATGCGGTGGATCCGGCGCGTGGCCGGGCGCAGGATGTGGCGGGTCAGGCCGAGCGTGAGCAGGATCGGCGCGACGTCGGCGATCAGCAGGTGCTGGACCATGTGCATCGTGGCGAGCTGCTCGCCCAGCACGTCGACGGGGGAGATCAGCGCGACGAACAGCGCGGCGACGCCGCCGCACCACGCGGCGAGCCGCCACCCGCCCGCCGCGCGCGCGCCGCCCTCGCGTCGCGACGTGCGCCAGCGCGCGACGTAGACGCCGAGGTAGCCCGCGAGCGCGATCAGGACGATCGGGGCGAAGGTCCACGAGTAGTCGAGCGACAAGGCACCCGATTGTGACGCTCGCGTGGTGTTCCGTGACGGCGTGCGTGCCACGCTCGCCGGCGTGCCACGTCGTCCGCTCTTCATGCCCGGCGCCCAGGAGCGGGAGCGGTGACACGCCGTGGGTGGGCGGAGCTGCTCGCGATCGTCGCGCCGCCCGCGTGCGTCGCGTGTCGCGAGCCCTTGGGTCGGGCCGAGGAGCTGCTGTGCGCCGGCTGCCTGCGCGCGCTGCCGTGGCTGCGCGGCTGGCGCTGCCCGCGCTGCGGGCTCCCGCGGCACCGGCGGGGCGGGTGCCCGGCGGCGGACGCCGCGTTCGCCCGGTCGTGGGCGCCGATGGCCTACGAAGGACCGGCGCGCGCGCTCGTGCAGGCGCTCAAGTTCCGCGCGGCGCTGCCCGCCGCCGGCGTGATGGCGGCGCAGGTGGCGGCGACGCTGCCGGACGAGCTGCGCTACGGCATCCTCGTCCCGGTCCCGCCGCAGCGGTCGCGCCGCCGGTCACGCGGCTTCGACCCCGCGGCCACGCTCGCGGCCGGCGTCGCCGCGCGGTTGGCGCTGCCGCTGGAGCCTGCGCTCGTCCGCCACGACCGCGCGGGCCGGCAGACGCGCGCGGGGCGCGTGGCCCGGCGCGCGGCGGGGCGGATCGTGGTGGAGGCCCGTGCGCGGGTCGCCGCGCCCGTGCTGCTCGTGGACGACGTGCACACGACGGGCGCGACGCTCGACGCGTGCGCCCGGGCGCTGGTCGACGCCGGCGCGGCGCGTGTCGTCGCCGTGACGTACGCGCGGACGCTATAGCTCGCGCGCGGCCGCGCCGTACGGCGGGCATCGAGGAGGGCGGGTTCGGGTGTGGCCGGGGCTCGCGAGGCGGTTTCGCGCGGCGATGGTCGTCTTGACCATCCATGCCATGGTCAAAGCGACAATCACGCGGCGTGTTGCACGTTGACGGTAACTATTGCCGTCAACGTGCAAATCGCTCGGGCGCGGGGCGGTTCCGCGGAACCGCGACCCCGCTCCGGACCCTCCCTCAATGCTGCCGTTGACGTGAACGCCGGCGCCCGCCTCACCGCCCGAGCCACGCGCACGCCCGCCCTCACCGCCCGAGCCGCGCGCACGCCTGCCCTCACCGCCCGCGCCGGGCCGGCGCCCGCCCTCACCGCCCGAGCAGCGCGCCCGCGAGCCGGTCGACCGCCGCGCGCCCGCGCAACGCCACGCGCACGTGGCGCTCGTCCCCCCACAACCGCCCGGGGGCGACGAAGACCTGCGCGGCGGCCAGGCGGGCGGCGATCGCCGGTCCGTCCTCCGCGTCCGACGAGAGCCACGCGAACGGCACCGTGCCCGGCGCCGCGGAGTGCGGCGAGCCGGCCAGCGCGGCGGCCAGCCGCTCGTGCGCGGCAGCAGCAGCGGCCCGGCGGCGGGCGGCGGTCTCGGCGCCCGGTGCCGACGCCGCCCACGCGGCGGCGGCCTGCGCCGGCGCGCTGAGCCCGCCGTTCGGCGCCAGCCGCTCGACCAGCGCGGGCGGGCCCAGCGCCGCCCCGGCGCGCAGGCCGGCCATCGCATGCGCCTTGGAGAACGACCGCACGACCAGCAGGTTGGGCAGCTCGGCGACGAGCGGGGCGGCATCCTCCCCGGCGGCGGCGAACTCGCCGAGCGCCTCGTCCACCACCACCGCGACGCCGTCCGGCAAGCGCGTGCAGACGTCGCGGACCGCGCGGCGCGAGAGCGTCGCGCCGGTCGGGTCCGAGGGGCTCGTCACGAGCACCGCGCGCGTCTCGCTCCCCGCGCGGGCGAGGATCTCGGCGGGCGCGGACGGCACCGGCACGGCGCGCCCGCCCGCGGCCTCGACGAGCCCGGGCAGCGGCTGCCAGCCCGGCCACGCGACGAGCGCCTCGCCACCGCCCGCCAGCAGCGCCACGCAGGCGGCGCGCAGCAGCTCGCCGGCGCCGTGGCCGACCGCGACCTGCTCGACCGCCACGCCGTGACGCTCCGCCAGCGCGGCGCGCAGCGGACCCGCGGCGGCGTCGGGGTAGTGGTTGACTGCGCGTCGCAGCGCGAACGTCGCGGCGTTGATCGCGTCCGGATGCGGCGGCTCGTGCCACTCGGTGCCGGAGAGGTCGATCGAGTCGATCCGGCTCAGCGCCCGGCGCCGGCGCTCGTCGCGCAGCGCGAGCAGCTCCTGCGAGATCTCCTCCGGGGCCATCTCCTCGAACTGCCGGTAGTAGTCGCGGAAGCGCGCCATCAACGTGGAGCGAGCGAGGACCCCGGGCCCTCGAGCAGCAGGAACCACACGGTGAAGCCGGCCACGGCCACGATCGCGGTGACCATGAAGATGCGGCCGACGACGCCCTCGCGCTGGTCGTGCCCTGCGGCTCGGCGCAGCAGGCGCCAGACCTGGTCGAGCCGCGTCGCGAGCATGAGCGTGAGGATCAGCGACCCGATGAGACCGACGAACGCGGCGATGATGCCGAGGAACACGCTGCCGGTCACGTAGTCGATCTGCGAGCCGATCCACATCCAGCCGACCGGCTGCGGACCCCACGCGCTGAGCACCAGGAGCGCTTCGACG
>DATHJG010000718.1:0-2548 GCA_035489875.1 Solirubrobacteraceae bacterium
ACGGCCGCAACCGCGTCTCGCTGGTCCCGCACGTCGTCGTCACCGAGGCGCCGGCCGGCGAGCCGGAGGTGGTGGCGATCGCGCGGGCGCTCACGTTCGCCTCGGCCGTGCGCGAGCAGGTGCCCGAGGTGCACGCCGAGCACGTCGCCCGCCTCGCCGCGCTGGCCGAGGCGGCCGCCGCCGAGCTGCGCCGCAGCGCCGGCTCGCATCTCGACCCGGCGGTCGTCGCTGCGCTGCTCGACGTGCTGGACCTCGCCGCGCGGGGTCCGGCGCTCAGGGTCGCCTGAGCCGCGCCCGCCGTCGCGACATGTGCGACGGTTCGGCACGTGCGGGACGCGGCGGCGATGATCGGGCGCGAGCAGGAGTGGGCGGCGCTGGAGGCGTACCTCGCCGGCGCCACCGTTCACCGGGCGCTCGTGATCGGCGGCGAGCCCGGCACCGGGTCCACCGACGGCTCGGCGAGCCGAGCAACGCGAAACCGGGCGGGCACGGCAAAGCTTGCGGGCTTCTGTCATATCCGCGGCGCAGACCGCGACGCGGTCCGGGTCGCCGGTCCGCTTCGTGCGCTCGTTCTTCGTGCCCGAGGACGAGACGTGCTTCCTCGTGTTCGAGGCGGCCTCGGCCGAGGACGTCCGCGCGGCCGCGCTGCTCGCGGGCTTGAGATTCGAACACGTGGCGGAGCTGTTCGGCGAGCCCTGGTGAGCGCGCGGGTCGCCGTACCCTGCTCGGGACGATGGCCCTCCCGCACGCGATCACCCGCCTCGCCCCGGAGGACCTCGATGCCTGCCTCGAGCTGGCGGCCGACCGGGAATGGCGGCCGGAGCGGCGCAAGTGGGCGCTGCTGTTCGAGGTCGGCGAGGTCTTCGGGATCCGCGACCCGGCCGGCGGGCTCGCCGGCAGCGTGACGCTCACGCGCTACGGGCCGGACCTGGCGATCGTGAGCATGATGCTGGTCGCGTCCCGCTTCGACGGCCGCGGCCTCGGCCGGCGGCTGATGACCCACGTGCTCGCGCAGGCCGGGGACGCGACCGTGTTCCTCTATGCCACGCCGCTGGGCCGCGCGCTGTACGCGAAGGTCGGGTTCCGCGCGCTCGGCTCGGTCACCACGAGCGTGGGGCGCTTCGCGGCCGGGCCGACCGGCGGCACGCGGGCGGCGGCGGAGCGCGACCGCGACGCGATCCTCGCGCTGGATGCCGGCGCGATCGGCGCCGACCGCGCCGACGTGCTGAGCCGCTACTTCACGCTCGCCGAGCAGCTCCGTGTGATCGAGCGCGACGGCGCGGTGCGCGGCTTCGCCGCCGCGGCGGCGAACGTCGACAACGTCGTGGTCGGTCCGCTGGTCGCGCCCGACCTCGACGCGGCGCGGACGCTGATCGCCGACGTCGCGAGCGCGATCGACGCGCCGGTCCGGCTCGACCTGGACCATCGCCACGACGGCTTGCTCGAGTGGGCGCGCGAGCGGGGCGTCATGCCGCGCAACGACACCTGGCTCATGGTCCACGGCGAGCGCGAGCTGCCGGGCGCCCGCGACCGCCTCATCCTCCCGGTGATGCAAGCGCTGGGCTGATCAGCAACGGCCGCCGTGTGGTACGACGGGCCGCGTGCTCAGGCTCCCCGACCCGTCGCTCGTCGTGCTCGTCGGGCCGACCGCCGCGGGGAAGTCGCACTGGGCCGCCCGCTGGTTCCACCCGGACCAGGTCGTCTCCTCCGACCGGCTGCGCGCGGTGGTCGGGGTCGGCGAGCGCGACCAGCGGGCGAGCCGGGACGCGTTCGAGGTCCTCGACCTCATCGTCGCCAAGCGGCTGCGGCGCGGGCTGACCACCGTGATCGACTCGACCGGGCTGGAACCGAAGCGCCGCCGCGCCTGGCGGGAGCTGGCAGAGCGCCACGGCGTCCCGGCGCACGCGGTGGTGCTCGACACGCCTGAGAGCGAGGTCCGGGCGCGCAACCGCGCGCGGGCGTCCCCGATGCCGGCCAAGGTCGTCGCGCAGCAGGTGCGCGGGGCGGCCGACACCGCCCGGCTGCTCGAGTCGGAGGGCTGGTCCGGCGTCCACGCCGCCGGTCCCGTCGAGCTCGTCCCGCCCGCGTTCCTGACCGCCCCTGCGGCGGCCGCCCGCCAGAAGGAGGATCCGATGACGCTCGACTTCGGGCTGCAGGTCTCGCGCTTCGACTGGCCCGGACACCCGGCGACGACGGCGTCCGCGCTCGCCGAGGTCGCGCGGGCGGCCGAGGCGGTCGGCTTCACGAGCCTGTGGGTGATGGACCACTTCGTGCAGATCCCGCAGGTCGGGCGCGAGTGGGAGGACATGCTCGAGAGCTACACGACGCTCGGCTACCTCGCCGGCGTGACCGAGCGGATCAGGCTGGGCACGCTCGTCACCGGCATCACGTACCGCAACCCGGCCCACCTCGGGAAGATCGTGGCGACGCTCGACGTGCTCTCCGGCGGCCGCGCGATGTGCGGGCTCGGCGCCGCCTGGTTCGAGCGCGAGCACCGGCTCTACGGCTGGGAGCTCCCACCGCTCGCCGAGCGCTACGCGCGGCTGGA
>DATHJG010000719.1:0-5817 GCA_035489875.1 Solirubrobacteraceae bacterium
CGCGACACTGCGCACGACACCGCGCCGCGCGGCACCGGCGCGGCCGACGACCTCATCGCCCGCGACAGCCGCGCGGACGACGATAGCGTGGCGCGCGGGCGGCCCGACGGACGCGGGGCCGCTGCGGATCTCGACGCGCCGCTCGAGCTCGAGGACGACGACTGGCAGTTCGCGCCGCCGCCCCCGCCCGCCGCCGGCGTTGCCGCCGCCGCGGGCGCGGCCGGCCCCCGGCGGGCGTATTCGAGTGCACCCGCGCGGCGGAGGCACGGGCCGCTCGGCAACCCGGTGTTCCTGCTCGCGCTGTACTCGACCGCCGGGATCGCGCTGATCGTGCTCGCGGTCAACCTCCTGAGCGGGAGCTTGAGCGGCGGGCCGGGCGCGGCCGACCCGCCCGCCGTCGCGCAACAGCCGGTCGCGACCGTCGCGGCGTCCACCCCGACGCCCGAGCCGACCGTGAGCGCGGCGGAGCTGGAGCGGCGCCGCGACGCGGCCGCTGCGGCCATCGCCGCCGCCACCGCCACCGCCGAGCGCGCCGAGCGGCAGGCGCGCGCGGCCGAGCGGCGCCGGATCGCCCGCCTGCGCGCCGCGAAGGCGAAGGAGAAGGAGAAGGAGAAGGCGCGCGCAGACGACCGCCGCCGCGACGAGGCGCCGCCGCCGCCGACCGCCACGGGGCCCGCTACTACCCCCGCCCCCTCGTCCCCCGCGTCCCCGCCGCCGTCGAGCGGCGGAGGGGGTGGCAGCTCCTGTGAGTTCTGCATCGGCTGAGCCGGCCGCGCGGCTCGACGCCCTCCCGGGGCGCGACCTGCCCGGCGGCCTCCGCGTCGCGCGCGCCGAACGCCGCGCCGATCGCATGAAGGGCCTGGCGAAGCTCGACGCGATGCCGTCGAGCCACGCGCTGCACATCCCGCGCTGCCGCTCCGTCCACACGTTCACGATGCGCTTCCCGCTCGACCTGATCTGGCTCGGCAAGGACGGCCGTCCGGTCCGGATCGACCGCGCGGTCCCGCCGAACCGGATGAAGCTCTGCCTCCGCGCGCGGTCAGTCGTCGAGGCCAACGCCGGCACTGCCGACGCGTTCGTCGCGGCCGGCCTCTGAGGCCGCCTCCAGCTTCAGCGCCGACCACTCCCCGCCGTGGCGGCGGTCGGTCTCGCGCAACCCGTGGCGGGCGAACGCCGCCGCGACCTCGTCCGCCTCGTCCCGCAAGAGGCCCGAGACGATCAGCATCCGCGGCGGGCGGGTCATCAGCGCCGAGACGTCGAGGAGCAGCGGGCGCACGAGGTTGGCCACGACCGTCGGCGCCCACGGCACTTCCGCCCGGCGCAGATCGGAGCGGATCACCTCGATGCCCGGCACGCCGTTGATCGCAGCGTTCTCGCGCGTCGCCTCGACCGACGCCGCGTCCCAGTCGCACGCCAGCACCGGATCGAACCCGAGCCGCGCGGCGGCGATCGCCAGCACGCCGGTGCCGCAGCCCCAGTCGGCCAGCGCGCCGGCGGGCTCCAGCTCGAGCAGCAGCTCCAGGCACAGCCGTGTCGTGTGGTGCGCGCCGGTGCCGAACGCCTGCCCGGGGTCGATCACGAGGTCGATGCCCTCGTCCTCGAGCGGCGCCTCCCACGGCGGTCGCACGCGCAGGCGGCGGAACCGCCAGCTCACGTCGACCGGCCGGTGGAACGCCTTCCAGCGCTCCGACCAGTCGTCGGGCACCTCGCTGGTGGAGACGTCCACGAGCGCGTCGCCCGCCGCGGCGCGCAGGTCGGGCAGCGCGGGCAGCTCGCCCGGCGCGCCGTAGAGCACGTACTCGACCGCGTGCTCGCCGACCTCGCGCTCCTCGAGCCCACCCGGCGCGAGCTCGAGCAGATCGGCGAGCACCGTCTCGGCATCCGCCCGCGCGACGCGGACCGCCAGCCGGATCACGTCCGCTCCAACCGAACCGCGGCCCAGTCGCCCTGGACCCGCCGCTCCGCCTCCCGCAGGCCGTGGCGGCCGAACGCCTCCGCCACCTCACCCGCGTCCCCCGCCAGGACGCCCGACGCGATCATCCGCTCGGGCGGTCGCTCGAGCGCGTCCGCGGCGATCGCCTGCAGCAGGTCGAGCGTCAGGTTCGCCGTGACAGTCGGCGCCCACGGCGCCGGCGTCACCGCCAGGTCGCTCGAATACGTTGCGACGGCGACGCCGTTGGCGGCCGCGTTGCGCCTGATCGCCTCCAGCCCGTCCGGCATCACCTCGACCGCGGCGACCGGGGAGAAGCCCAGCCGCGCCGCGCTGACGGCGAGGATCCCGCTGCCGGAGCCCCAGTCGCACAGCGGCCCCTCCGCGTCGAGCTCGAGCAGCAGCTCCAGGCACAACTGCGTCGTCGCGTGCGTCCCCGCGCCGAACAGCTCGCCGGGGTCGAGCACGAGCTCCAGCACGCCTTGCTCGCCGCCCGCGGGCTGCCATGGCGGCCGGATCCGCAGCCGCCGCGCGCCCGACGAGACCTCGACCGGCTGGAGGTACTGGTGCCAGCGCCGCTCCCACCCGGGCGGGACGTCCGTCAGCGTCACGTCGATCAGCGCATCGCCGACCAGCGCGCGGATGTCGTCCTCCGCCGGCAGCTCCGCCCGCGGCGCGTAGACCGCGTACTCGACCTCGTCCTGGTCGGGCTCGGCCTCCTCGGCGCCGTTCGGGAGGATCGGCAGGAGCGCGGCGAGCGCCACCTCCGCCCGCTCGCGCCGGACCCGGATCCCGAGCCGGACGAGCCTGGGCCCGCCGGCTTCGCCGGACATCAGCGCCCTGCTCGCGGCTCGCCGGCAGGGTGCGGCGGCCGGCTCATCCGGCCAGCGCGCGCTTGAGCTTCGACAGCATCCCCTCGTCGCTCCGCAGGTTGCGGTCGTCGAGCGAGTCCGACAGCCGCTCGAGCAGGTCGCGCTGCTCGCGGCTGAGCCGCCGCGGGATGACGACGTTGACGTGCACGTGCAGGTCGCCGGTGCGGCCGCGGCCGAGCGGCGGCAGGCCGCGCGAGCGCAGCGTGATCGTCTCCCCCGGCTGCGTGCCGGCGGGGATCTCGACCGGCAGGTCGCCGTCGAGGCTCGGCACGTGCACGGTCGTGCCGAGCGCCGCGAGCGGGGCGGCGATGTCGATCACCGTGTGCAGGTCCTCCTGGTCGCGCACGAAGCGCTTGTCCTCGCGCACGCGGACGACGACGTAGAGGTCGCCGTTGGGCCCACCGCGCTCGCCGGCGTGGCCGCGCCCGCTCAGCCGGATCCGCTGTCCGTCCGCGATCCCGGCCGGCACCTGGACGCCGAGCGTGCGCGTCTCGCGCACCTTCCCGGCGCCGGAGCAGACGCTGCACGGCCGCTCGGGCACGCGGCCGTCGCCGCCGCAGACGTCGCAGACCGCGGTGCGGACGAGCTGACCGAACGCGGTGCGGGAGACGGCCTGGAGCTGGCCGGATCCGTGGCAGCGCGAGCAGGTGACGATCGGCGTCCCGGGCTCGGCGCCGTTGCCGTGGCAGTGCTCGCAGCGGACGTCGACCGCGTGCTCGACCTCGACGGTCTCCCCCCGCGCGGCCTGCGTGAGATCGATCGAGATCGCCGCGACGACGTCGGCGCCCTGCATCTGCCCGGCGCGCTGACCGCGGCCGGTCCCGAACGCGGTGTCGAACCCGCCCGAGCCGAAGAACGCCGAGAACAGGTCGGAGACCGAGCCGAAGCCCTCGAAGTTCGGCGCGTACCCGCCGGAGCGCAGCCCCTCGTGCCCGTACGCGTCGTACTGGCGGCGGCGGTCGGCGTCGGAGAGCACCTCATACGCCTCGGCCGCCTCCTTGAACTTGTCCTCGGCGTCCGGGTCCTCGGTGTTGGTGTCCGGGTGGAGCTCGCGGGCGAGCCGCCGGAACGCCTTCTTGATCTCGGTCTCGTCGGCGGCCCGGCCGACGCCGAGCACCTCGTAGTAGTCGCGTGGCATCGGCTCAGTCGGCGTCGTAGACGTCTTCGACGAAGCGGGAGAGCTGCGCCGCGGCGGCACGCACGGCGCCGATCGACCGCGGGTAGTCCATCCGCGTCGGGCCGATGACCGAGACCGTGCCGAGGTTGCGCTGCGGCAGGCCGTAGTTGGCGGCCACGAGCGACAGGCCGCGCAGCGCGGGCGCCTCGTTCTCCCCGCCGATGCGGACGTACAGGTCGCGCTGGTCGAGCGCGGCGGAGAGGACCCCGAGCAGCGAGACCCGGCGCTCGAGCATGTCGAGCAGCGCGTTGAGCTGGGAGACGTCCTGGAAGCGATGCTCGGTCAGCAGCCGCGCGGTGCCCTCGACGTAGAGCGAGTCCTCGGCGGTCTCGGCCAGCTCGGTGAACGCCGGCGCGAGCCCCTCCAGGAACGTGCGCTCGGTCGGCGGCAGCGTGGGATCGGTCAGGCGCGAGCGCAACGTGCGGGCGCCGAGCCCCTTGCCGACCAGCGCCTCGTTGAGGTAGGACGCCGCCCAGTCGGCGAGGCCCGCGTCGACCGGCCGCTCGTAGGTGAACACGCGCTTCGACACGCCGCCCGTCGACGTGATGATCACGACCATCAGGACCTGCGGCTGCAGCAGCAGCACCTCGACGTGGCGGATCGTCGTCGTCTGGATCGGGGGCGCGGAGACGATCGCCAGCAGGTCGGTGACCTGCGACAAGGTCTCGGTCGTCAGCCGCATCGCCTCGTCGACCTCGCGCCGCGCGAGCGTCAGCGCCATGCCCGCGCGGGCGGGGTCCAGCTCGGCGCCGCCGCGCGCCGGCAGCAGGCGATCGACGTAGTAGCGGTACCCGGCGTCGGTCGGCACGCGGCCCGCCGACGTGTGCGGGTGCGCGAGCAGCCCGAGCTCCTCCACGACGGCGAGCTCGTTGCGGATCGTGGACGGCCCGGCGGCGACGTCGGGATCGGCGGCCAGCGCCTTGGAGGCCACCGGCTGGCCGCTGACGGCGAAGCCGTCGATCACCTTGGCGAGGAGCAGCTCCTGGCGGGGCGTGAGCACCCGACGGATTCTAGGAGAGGCGTATCTCGGCCTCGCCGCGGCGCACGATCCGCGTCTTGCCCTGGTGCGCCTCGGTGTCGACGATGGCGACGCCGTCGCGCACCTCGCGCACGGTGGAGGACACGACGAGCTCCTGCTCGGGCAGCCCCATGCCGCGGAACTGGACCGAGAGCCGGCGCAGCGCGTCCGGGCCGCCGGCCGCGTCGGTCTGTGCCCGCGCGACCTGCGCCATCGACCACAGCCCGTGCAGGATCGTGCGCGGCAGGCCGACCGAGCGCGCGAACTCGTCGTCGATGTGGATCGGGTTGAAGTCGCCCGAGGCGCCCGCGTAGCGGTACGTCAGGTAGCGATCGGGCGTGACCTTCAGGTCGGGCAGCGAGTCGCCGGGCTCCATCTCAGTCTCCCCTCACGACGCAGGTCCAGGTGCCGGTGCACACGCGCGCGCCGTCCTGGTTGTCCGAGCGCGACTCGAAGACGTAGAAGCCCATGCCCGCGCGCTCGGAGATGTCGGCGACCTCGACCTCGGTCGTGATCTCGTCCCCGGCGACGACGACCGGGCCCCACGCGAACTCCTGCGCGCCGTGCACCATGCGCGCGAAGTCCATCCCGACCTCCGGGTCGAAGAACACCGGGGTCACCGCGGGCGACGCGTAGACGACGGCGAACATCGGCGGCGCGACGACGTCGGCGTGCCCGGCCGCGCGGGCCGCGTCGGGATCGAGGTGGAGCGGGTTGGTCTCCCCCACCGCGTGCGCGTACTCGCGCACCTTCTCGCGGCCGACGGCGTAGGTGAACGGGGCGAACGTCCTCCCGACCGCGGCGCTCCTCACGACCCGTC
>DATHJG010000720.1:0-2201 GCA_035489875.1 Solirubrobacteraceae bacterium
CGGCGAGCTGCTCGCCATCACGGGACCCAACGGCTCGGGCAAGTCGACCCTCGGCCTCACTCTGGCCGGGCTGCTCCCGCCGCTCGGCGGTGCGGTCGACGCGTTCGGGCGTGGGGCCCCGCACCGCTGGCGGTCGCGCGAGCTGCTCCCGTCGATCGGCACTGTGTTCCAGAATCCCGAGCACCAGTTCCTCACCGGAACCGTGCGCGACGAGCTCGAGCTCGGCCCGCGCGCACTCAAGCGTCCCCTCGACGGCATCGACGACATCCTGGAGCGCCTGCGGCTCACCGCCCTGGCCCGGGCAAATCCGTTCACGCTCTCGGGCGGCGAGCAGCGCCGCCTCAGCGTCGCGACCGTGCTGGCGACCGCGCCGCGCATGCTGGTGCTCGACGAGCCCACGTTCGGGCAGGACGCCGGCACCTGGGCCGAACTGGTCGCGCTGATCGGCGAGCTCGTCGACGAGGGCCGGGCCGTCGTCGCGATGACGCACGACACCGAGTTCGTCGAAGCGCTCGCCGACCGTCGGATCGAGCTGACATGAGCGTCAACCCTGCAGCCGTCAACCCGGTCGCCAAGCTGATCGCGTCCGCGCTGATCGCCGTGTGCCTGCTGCTGACGCTCGACCCGGTCTCCGCGGGGGTCGCCCTGGTGCTCGAGCTCCTGCTCATCCCGTTCCTGCGCATCCCGCCGCGGCGGTTCTGGATGCGGACCCTTCCCCTGTGGATCGCCGCCCCGCTCGCGGCGGTGACGATCGCCCTCTACGGCCGCACCTCGGGGGAGGTGTACGCCGAGTTCCTCCTGGCGCGGATCAGCGAGGGCTCGCTGCTGCTCGCGCTCGCCACGGCGTTGCGGGTGCTCGCGATCGCGTTGCCCGCCCTCGTGCTGTTCGTCACGATCGATCCGACCGAGCTCGCCGACAGTCTCGCGCAGACCCTGCACCTTCCGTCGAGGTTCGTGTTGGGCGCTCTCGCAGGCACCCGCCTCATCGGCCTCGCCGCCGAGGACCGCCGCGCCGTCGTGCTGGCCCGCCGCGCGCGCGGGGTCGGCGACCGGTACCTGCCGAGCCGCATCGCCGGCACCGCGTTCTCGATGCTGGTGCTCGCGCTGCGCCGCGGCAGCGCCCTGGCGATCGCGATGGAGGCGCGCGGGTTCGGCAGCGGCATCCCCCGCACCTGGGCGCGTCCCGCGCGGTTCGGGTGGCGCGAGGTCGCGTTCTGCGCTGTGGGTGCCATCATCGGGGGAGCCGGCATCACTGCGGCACTCCTCACCGGAAGCTGGGCACCCCTTGGCGGCTGAAACTCTCGACGCGCGCGACGTGACCGCCCTCGCGGCCCGCGCCGCCGCATCCGGAACCCGCCCCGTCGTGCTGATCGACGGACGCTCGGGCGCGGGCAAGTCGACCTTGGCCGGCGAGCTCGCGCCGCTCCTCGGCGCGCAGCTGGTCAGTCTCGACGATCTTTATCCCGGATGGGGTGGCTTGGAGGCCGGGAGCGCTGCGGTCGCCGGGATGGTGCTCTCCGATCGCGATCCGGGCTGGCGTCGCTGGGACTGGGCGTCCGGATCGGCTGCGGAGTGGCATCCGCTCGACCCGTCTCTCCCGCTCGTCGTCGAGGGGTGCGGCGCGTTCAGCCGCGCCAATCGCGCGCGGGCGACGCTTGGTGTCTGGGTCGAGCTGCCGGCTGCCGAGCGTCGACGGCGCGCGCTGGAACGCGAACCGGGGTTCGCCTCGCACTGGGGCGAGTGGGCGGCACAGGAACGCGCGTTCGCGGCGCGCGAGCACCCACGGGCCCTCGCCGACGTGATCGTCGCGGGCTGAGGTCCCGGCTATTCGCCGAACACGACGGACTCGCCGATCCGGTGCCAGGTCGTCGTGAACGGGCTGCCTTGCGCCTGGGTGATCATCGTGTCGCCGTCGCACTCCGCCGTGATGGGAACCTCGCTCATCCCGCCGAGCGGGAGGTCGATCGACTGACCCGTCGGGGTGCCGTTGACGTCGGCGACCGTCTCGACGTTGTAGCCCTCGTCGGCGATGTTCGTGAACCCGAACACGGTGTCGGAGTCCCAGCCCCAGTCGGAGCGCATTGTGCCGTTGTGGGTCTGCGTCATCGTGACCACGATCCCCTCGGTGGGAGCCGTCACCACGACGAACTGCAGTCCCTCGGCCGCCCAGCCCGCATAGCCCTGCTCGTCGAGCGAGAGCT
>DATHJG010000721.1:0-2314 GCA_035489875.1 Solirubrobacteraceae bacterium
TCCGAGCTCGTGCTGGCGAGCGACGGGGCGCGCCTCTCCGAGCCGGTGCTCGACGAGCTCCCGACCTGGATCGGCGGGCTACGCCGGTGGGAGCGCGAGCGCGGCAGCCTGGCGCGCGCGGCCGAGAAGGCGCATGACGACGTGACGGTTCTCCGACTCGTGGGCGGGCGGGCTGCGCTCGCGCTGGCGGCGTGATGGGTATCGATATGCAGCCACCGCCGACATTTGCAGCCGAGGTCCAGTCGAGCTTGGACGCCCTCCTGGACGCGGCGGCTGCGACGGGCGGGCGGGTCACGTGGGGCCGCAACCGGCTGACCCGCAGGCACTGGGTGGCCGTGGAGCTGCTCGACGGGCAGGTCCGCGCGCGGCGTGCGCGGAGCCGTGCCGACGCCGCATTCCGCCTACTCCGCGACGTCTACCAGGGAGCCTGAACCTTGTCGATCCAGATCGAGACCCTCGACCATCCGTTCCGCTACTCGACGAGCCAGCTCGAGCGCGCCCGACGCCTCGCGGAGCTGCTCTGTCGCGAGCGCATCGTGCTCTGCGAGACGCCGGCGGGATGACCCGCCTCAGCGAGCCCTTCGGGACGCACTACGCCCTGCCGGTGGCGGGCGGCGACCTGCACGTGGCCCGAACCGACGTCTCGCCGGGGGACGCCGACGTCGTCGTGCTCGCCATCCACGGCGTCGCCTCCTCGCACATGATCTGGCGCCCGACCGTGCGCGAGCTGACCGATCGCGTCCGCGCGTGCGTGCTGGCTCCCGACCTGCGCGGCCGGGGACGCAGCGCAGGGCTTCCCGGCCCGTACGGCTTCGACGCCCACCTCGCCGACCTGCTTGCCGTGCTTGACGATGCCGGCGTGGAGGAGGCGCGGTTGGTCGGGCATTCGATGGGCGCCTACCTCGCCACGGGGTTGGCCGCCGCGCACCCGGAGCGTGTCTCCGGCCTCGTGCTGATCGACGGCGGCCTCGCCGTGCCGAGCTCGTTCGCCCAGGACGCGGACGAGCTGGTCGACGCCATGGTCGACGGCGCGCTGGAGTTAGCGCGGACGACGTCCCCCTCGGCCGACGAGTTCGTCGCTCTGCGGCGCGCACATCCCGCCTTCGCCGACGACTGGAACGACGACGTCGAAGCGTACGTCCGCTACGAGATGACCGGCGAACCGGGAGCGGTGACGAGCTCCGCGTCGGAGACCGCCGTGCGTGCGGACATGGTGGATCTGGTGCGCGACGAGCGGATGCGCGTCGCCGTGGATCGCGTCAGCGCCCCGCTCAGCCTGCTCACCGCTCCGCGCGGCATGCGCAACGACTACGCCATGCTCCCGGGGATGCTCGTCGACACGTTCGCCGCCACGCACCCCCGTGCGTACGTCGAGCGGGTCCCGGACGTCAACCACTACACGCTGCTGCTGGGCGGGGGCGTCGGACCCGCGCGCGTGGCCGCGGCGATCGCGGGCGGTCAGGAGCGTCCCGCGTTGCCGTAGGCGGCGCGCAGCGAGCACACGCGCGACGCCGCCAGGCTCCGTCGCGGATCGTCGTAGTCCAGGTTGGCGAGCAGCCGCTTCCAGGCGCCGAGGTCGTCGCGTCCGGAGGTCGACTGGGTCCAGGCCCAGAGCGCCTCGGCGTCGTCGGCCGTCATCACGGCGTGCCGGAGCCAGGCCTCGAGCGCGTCGCGCTCGCGAACGACGCCCGGCGCCTCGGAGTGGGGCAGCAGCGGACCCGCGCAGCGCCGGGCGGCATCGCGGACGGCGCCGCGGCCGAGCAGCCCACGGACGCGCGCGACGTCGAACTCGACGTCCATCCGCAGCCGGTACGGCGCGGTGTCGATCCACGGCCCGAGCAGCTTGCGCAGGCGGAAGACGTGCACGCGTACGGCGCTCGGCCGTCCCTCGTCGCCGTAGAGGTCGGCGGCCAGCTCCTCGCTGGTCATGCCCGCAGGGCGCAGGGAGAGCAGCGCGAGGATCTCGGTGCGGATGCGGCTCAGATGCAGCGGCGTTCCGTCGAGCTCGACGCGGGGCTCGTCGCGCCCGAGGAGCGTGAGCTTCAGCAGCGGCCGGTGCGAGCCCCCGTGGCGCCGGCCGGCCGCGGCCACGACGAACCCCTCCTCGCGGCCCACCGGCTCGGCGAACGCGCGCGCCCCGGACGGGAGGATCAGCTCTCCGCCGCCCGGTGGCACCGCCAGCCGCTCGGCGCCGATCCAGCCCACCGCCTCGTCACCGGAGATGACGCGTCCGGTCGGCGTCACGAGCGACGCTTTCGGGCCCCCGGCGGCGATCCGGTCCGCGTAGCGGGCGCGCAGCCGCGCGTCGCGCTCG
>DATHJG010000722.1:0-4372 GCA_035489875.1 Solirubrobacteraceae bacterium
GCGCACCTGGCGCAGGAAGTCCTGCTGGCGCGCCGCGCGGACGAGGTCGTTGTCGCCGTGGCGGTAGCGCACGTACGACAGCGCGTCGGTGCCGCACAGCCGCTGGTAGCCGGGATCGATGTCGATCGCCGCGAAGCCGCCCGGACCGGTGATGTCGTTGAAGTAGTCGCGGTCGATGTCGGCGTAGACGCAGCCGATGTAGTCGATCGCACGCCGGAAGCCGCTGAAGTCGACGGTGACGACGTGGTTGATCGGGAAGTTGCGCCCCCCGACCGAGAGCAGCTCCTTGACCGTGCGCACCGCGCCGCGCTCGCCGAAGTTGGCGTACGCCTCGTTGATCTTCACCTGGCTGCCGACGCCCGGGATGTCGACGAGGAGGTCGCGCGGGACCGACATCATCGCGATCACCTCCTTGTCGGGGTCCAGCCGCACGAGGATCATCGTGTCCGACCGCGGCGCGAGGCCGAGCTTCTTGTCTCCGAACCGCCGGTCGGAGCCGAGGATCATCAGCGTCTGCGCCTTCCCGGCGTCCGCGCGGTCGATCTCCGGGACCTCGATCGCCGCGCGGCCCTGCGCACGCAGCGTGTCGAGGATCTCCTCGACCTGCAGCAGACCGGTCGCGCCCACGGCGCCCGCGGTGGCCAGGCAGATGAGCACGCCCGCGAGCAGGCCGCGCCAGATCAGCCCCCGGCCGACCCGGGGCGGCGCTTCGGGGTCGCTTGTGCCCGCCGACGAAGTCGGTTCGGTACTCACGCGCGCCCTCCGTCCACGGCGCGCAGGCCGGACTCAGGCTGCTCGAGCGCCTCGGGCAGGTGCAGGACGAAGTCGCACAGCGCCTGGCGGTAGCGCGCGAGCGAGGAGATCGAGACCCACTCCTCCGGCCCGTGGTGCCCGGCGCCGGCGGGCCCGAACTCGACCGCGGGGATCCCGGCCTGGAGGAACGAGACGGCGTCGGACGCCCCGTCGCGGCCCACGCTCATCGCCTCGCCCTTGGTGAGGCGCCCGACCGCGGCGACCAGCGCCACCACGTACGGGTTCGAGCGCGACACGTACGCCGGCACGCGCGTGAACGTGCGCACGACCTCGATGTCGGGGATCGAGCGGATCTGCTCGAGGATGTCGCCGGGATCCTGGTTGGGCAGATAGCGGATGTCGACCACCATGGTGCAGAGATCGGGCACCTTGTTGAGCGCGTCGCCGCCCTGGATGCGCCCGAGGTTGACCGACGGGCGGTCGAACAGCTCGGAGGACTCGCGTGAGAACGGCAAGCACTCGATTCGCCGGAACACGTCGATCGCCTTCAGCACCGCGTTGTCGCCCAGCCACGGCGTCGAGCCGTGGGCCGAGCGTCCGTGCACGTGCAGCCGGAACGCGAGCACGCCCTTTGCCTGGACGCCGACGTGCAGGCCGGTCGGCTCGCCGGTGATCGCGAAGTCGCCGGTGAAGCCGCTGCGCACGACCTCGTCGGTCGAGCGCGTGTCGATGTCCTCGGACTCCTCGTCGGGCACGCAGACGAAGCGCACGCGCACCCGGTCCTGCTCGGCGAGGTCGCGGAGCGCGCACATCATCGCGGCGACCCCGCCCTTCATGTCGTAGGCGCCGCGCCCGTACAGCCGGTCGCCCTCGATCCGCGGCGAGAACTGCTCGGCGCGGCCCGGGACGACGTCGAGGTGGCAGTGGAACACGAGCGTCGGGCCCTTGCTGGGGCCGATGCCGGCGGTGAGCACCGGCAGCTCACCGAACGTCGAGTCGTGGACGTCGATCTCGCGTGCCTCCAGCCAGCCCTTGACGAACCCGGCGCAGGCGCGGATCCCGTCCGGCGTGGAGGTGTCGTACGTGATCAGCCGCTCGGCCAGGGCGCGCTCGTCCACGGGCGAACAGGGTATCCACCGCCGCGGGCGCCGCCCTGCTACGGGCTGCCGTCAACGCAGCACGCCGCGGCGCATCCCCTCGGCGACGGCGGCGGCCCGGTCGGTGACGCCGAGCTTGTCGTAGAGATGTTGCAGGTGCGTCTTCACGGTCGCGGTGCCGATGGTGAGCCGATGCGCGATCTGCGGTGCTGAGAGGCCGTCGGCCAGCAGCGCGAGCACCTCGCGCTCGCGCTCGGTCAGCCCGATCGCGAGTCGGCGGTTGCGCAGTTCCGTCGTGAACCGCGTCTGCGCCGACTCGCCGATGACGGCGCGCCCGCGCGCGATCGCGCGGATCGCGTCGCAGATGCGGGTGCGCGGCTCGTCCTTCGCGAGGTAGCCGGCGGCGCCGGCTACCAGCGACTCGTAGGCCTCGGGGCTGTCCGCGAACGCCGACAGCATCAGGACGCGCGTTCCGAGCCGCTCGCGCTCGAGCGCGTCGAGCACCTCGGCGCCCGAGAGCCCTGGCATGCGCATGTCCAGCACCGCCACGTCGGGCGCGAGGCGGCGGATGCTCGCGAGTGCCTGCTCGCCGTCGCGGCAGGAGGCGACGAGCTCGAGGTCCTCGGTCGCCGTGACGGCCGACGCGATGCCGTCCAGGTAGACGGGATGATCGTCGGCGATCAGTACCCGGACGTGCGTCGCCAGCCCCATGCCGGAAGGAGTACCAGACCGCCGCGGCGGCCGTGCGCCCGATCGAGGGAGGCGGGGCTCCACCTGCGCGTCCCCCAGGCGGACGATGGTGCGGCGGCGCGGGATCGAGCAGAGTCACGCGCGCTCGCCGCCTCTCGGGAACGGGGCGGCTCCGGACTCGATGGGAGTGCCATGCAGGGGCATCGCTGGTGGGCGTCGGTCTTGGTCGGCCTCGTGGCGCTCGCGCTCGCCGGCGCCGCGTTGGCGAGCGGTGGCGGGAAGCTGCGCGACCGCGCGGCCGCCAAGGCGCCGGCCGCCGTTCAGGGCGCGGTCCCGCATCGGCTCGCCGCGCCCGCGCGCGCTCGGTCGACGGCGCTCCGGCGCGCCCGCTCCCGCCGCGCATACGCGGACCTGACGGCGCCGCGCGCGTTCGCCGTCGCGCGCCGGCATGCGCGGCCCGATCGGCTCGCGTCCAGCCTGCGCACCCCGATCAAGCGCGTCCTGCAGGGCGGACGCGCGGCGCTCGTCGGCGCGGGGCGCGTCACCTCCCTGGTCGAGTCGACCCTGCCCCTGGTCGCCGGCCCGGACCGGCGCCCGGTGGACCTGACGCTCGTCGACGCCGGCGTCACGCGGCGGCCCGCCAATCCGCTCGTCGACGTGCGCCTGCCTGAGAACAGCACGCGCCCAGCGACGCTGTCCTCGCTGGCGGTCGGCGCGCGCCTGCACGGCGCGCGTCGCACGGGCGCGATGGAAGCCGGCGGACGGCTCTTCTACGCCAACGCGCTGCGCGACACCGACCTCGTGCTTGCCCCGCGCCCGGCGGGCTTCGAGGTCTCCGCCGTGCTGCGTTCGGAGCACAGCCCCGACGAGGTCGTCGTGGATCTGCTGCTGCCCGCGGGCACGACCGTGCGCGCCCAGCGCGGCGGCGGCTTCGCGCTGAAGCGCGGCACGCGGACCGTGGGGCTGATCTCCCCGCCGGTAGCCTGGGACGCCGACCAGCGCGCCGTCCCGGTCACCGCGGCCCTGCGGGGCGGCGCCATGGTGCTCGCGGTCGACCACCGGACGCGGGATCTCCGTTACCCCGTCGTCGTCGATCCGGAGTTCGCCTCCTTCGACTGGGCCGTCACGCCGTCCGACGTCGCGGGCTGGACCTATGTCGGCCCGGAGTTCACGCCGTCGAGTCAGACATACCTCGGCATCGCGGCGAAGCCGACCACGCTCGTGTGCACCGACCCGCGGGCGGCGGACACGGTGAAGGCGCACGCCGCGACACCTCCGGGCTGCACCTCGGTGCCCTACGAGTACCTCGCCGGCGCCAGCGCGATGTGGACCTACACGGCACCCCCGAACACGAGCATCTACCGTGCCGACTTCCTCGGCGCCAAGCACACCTACCAGGGGAGCTGCATGCGCGAGGGCCTGCTGCCGGCCGGGAGCTCGACCTGGAGCTCGGGGACCTGGACCGCCCTGGAGGCCGGCGTGGGCGGGACGTCGGGCAGTTCGCCGTTCACGTACTGCGCCGCTGCATCGTCCGACTCCAAGCAGCACTGCCTGCTCGCCTCCTGCCAGCCCGATCCGGCACGGCCGGGCCAGAACCGGGTCGGCTTCCAGCTCTCGTTGCCCAACGGCGGGGCCAGCAACAGCTCGACGATCCGCCTCACGGGCGCGCGCGTCTTCGTGCACGACTTCAACGCCCCCGCGATCGCGTCGTGGGGCCACGCCAGCGACCCCGCGGGCTGGAGCGGCGACGTCTACCGGTCCATGAACCCGACCCTGACCGACCCCGGGCTCGGCGTGAAGCGTTACACGCTCACGTGGCCGGCGGCGACGAC
>DATHJG010000723.1:0-2101 GCA_035489875.1 Solirubrobacteraceae bacterium
GGCTGGGCGGCGGCGACGACATGGAGCCCGAACTGGTGGCCGCTGGGCGCCAGCTCCGTGTATGTCCTGTGCCCGGAGCATCGCGCACTCTTCGCCGCCGCCGGCTGGAGCAAGGAACGCGTCCGCGACGCGATGTTCGCTACCGTCGCCAGGCCTGCGCGTGAGCTACAGCGCGGGGAGACCACGCCGACGACCGCCGCTGCGGATCCCGACGCGGTGATCAACAAGTGGACGAGCCCCGAGGAGATCGTCCTGCTCGCGGCCGGCGGGGAGGCGGGGCGCTACTCGGCACTGCTGGGACCGTGCCTCGGCATGGACGCGGCGATCGTGTCGCGTGAGATCGTAGAATGAGCGTGCCGATGGATTACGTCAGCCCATTCGACGAGCGCCGCCGCGAGGTGCACCCGCTCGCGGCCCGCCGCACATCGCTGGCGGGCGCCACCGTCGTCCTCCTCGACATCAACAAGCGCCGCGGCGACGAGTTCCTGGACCGCATCGAGACGAGATTGCACGAGCGCGGGGCCCGGACGGTCCGGGAAGTCAAGAAGATCTTCTCCCTGCCGGCGGAGCCTGAGTTGATCCGGCGGATCGCCAACCGCGGCGACCTGACGGTGGAGGGCCTCGCCGACTGAGGCTCCTGCACGTCGTGCAGTGTGCACGACATGGTTCAGCTCGAGCGGCTCGGAATGGCCACCGCCGCGGTGGCGACCGAACCGTTCCGCGATGAGGCCCTCGAGCAGGCGCGCCTGCTCGGGATGCCCGACTACCGCCTGGTGTTCGTCCCGCACCCCGTACAGCTGCTCACGCTGGTCGAGCTGCACGCTTTCGCCGATCGCGCGTTCGAGGAGATCGCCGCCCGACTGACCGCGCCCCTAGGCTGACCTCGCGCGAGGCGCGGGTGATCCGGCGCGCCGTGGTCTTGGTCAGCCGCCGGCGCTTGCGGGTCGGGCCCAAGCCGACGGCGCTCGCGACCAAGGGACGGCGCGTCTGCAAGCCGGTCAAGCCCCGTCCGAAGCGCGGCGCATGCACGGCGTACCGGCGCGATGGGACGCTCACGCGGCAGATCCGCTCAGGCCCCGCGCGGTCCGGCTCTCTTTGCGGATCGTCGCGTAGCCGAGCCGCCCGCCGCTCGCCCACTCGCCAGACAGTGGGCAAGGTCCATCAAACTGACTTGATGTATTGTGGTGGGGTGACCGCGACGACCGTGGGCATCGCGACCGCCTCAGCGAACCTCTTCCGCTCGATCGGCAGTGCCGACATCGCCACGGACGCCGCGACCAGAAACACGGTCTGGACCGAGTGCGTCTGTACCGAACCTCCGCACCGACGTCCTGCTGCGCAGCGAGGAGACCGGCGGTCACATCTCGATGATCGAGAACGTGGTCCCCGCGCACAGCGCCGGTCCGCCCCTGCACACGCACGACTTCGACGAGGCGTTCTACATCCTCGAAGGCGAGCTGATCTTCCAGGTCGAGGACGAGCTGATCACCAAGCGCGCGGGCGAGCTCGCGTTCGCCCCGCGCAACGTCGCCCACGCGCTCGCCAACCACAGCGACGCGGACGCGCGCTATCTGCTCGTCTGCACGCCGGCGGGGTTCGAGCGCCACTTCGGGCGGATCGCCGCCGCCTCGCAGGGCGTCGAGCCGCCGGACTGGGCGTTGCAGCCGATCCCCGAGGTCACCCGGGTTGGCCCGCAGATAGCGTGGGATGGATGACCGCACGCCGAGCCATCTTCATCGCCCCGTTCGACGCGCTGTCCGAGCCGGGGCTGGTGGCCGAGGTCGGGACGCCCGGCAACGTCGTGGTGACGAATCCCGCGGGCACGGACCCAGCGCCGTGAGTGTTGACGTCTCGCCGCCGCGCTTCCTGCGGCTCGCGGGGCACCCGCTGCGCTGGCGGCTGCTGCGAGAACTCGCGGCCAGCGATCGCCAAGTACGCGAGCTGTGCGCCCTGATCGGCCAGCCCCAAAGCCTGGTCTCCTACCACCTCGCGCAGCTACGCGCCGAGCAGGTCGTCTCGACACGGCGCAGCTCCGCCGATCGCCGCGACGCCTACTACCGCCTCGAACTCGCACACTGCGCGGCGCTGCTGAGCGCAACCG
>DATHJG010000724.1:0-4782 GCA_035489875.1 Solirubrobacteraceae bacterium
GCTTCGAGGGCGATCTCGCCGCGGCCGTCAAGGATGCCGACATCGTCGTGGAGGCGATCCCGGAGAAGCTCGAGCTCAAGCAGCAGGTGCTGGGCGAGCTCGAGGGCCTGATCCGCGATGACACGATCATCGCCTCCAACACGTCCGGCATCCCGATCACGAAGATCGCCGAGCCGCTCCGGCACCCGGAGCGCGTGGTCGGCTGGCACTGGTCCAACCCGCCGCAGCTCATCCCCATGAACGAGATCATCGTGGGGGAGAAGACGGCGCCGGAGGTGACCGCCGCGACCGAGCAGCTCACGCGCGACATCGGCTACGAGCCGGTCACGCTCAAGAAGGAGGTCCCCGGCTTCGTCGAGAATCGCGTGCTCTACGCGATCATGCGCGAGTGCCTCGCGCTCCTCGACGAGGGCGTCGTCGATGCCGAGGGCCTCGACCTCTGCGTCAAGTGGGGCATCGGCTACAAGCTCGCCGTCGTGCCGCCGATCCAGCTGCTCGACATGGCCGGGCTCGACATCTACACGAGCGTCGCGAGCTTCCTCAACCAGGATCTCTCCAACGAGTCGGGGATCTCCAAGACCGCCACCGACCTCCGCGACCAGGGCCGGCTCGGGATCAAGTCGGGCGGCGGCTTCTTCGACTACACGCCCGAGCGCATCAAGGAGCTCGGCGCCGCGCGCGCCGGCAAGCTCGTGGGTGTCCGCAAGGTCCTCGAGTCCTGAGCTGAGGGAGACCGAGATGGCGAAGGCCACAAGGGTATGGCTGCTCGACAGCGGCTCGCTCGTGATCGACCAGTCGCACATCACGTGGAACGTCGGCGCCGGCAACCCGGTGCGGTTCCCCGTCTACAGCGTGCTGATCGAGCATCCCGACGGGCTGTTCCTGTTCGCCACCGGGTTCGACGAGGACCTCGTCAACGAGAAGCTGGCGTTCGAGCTGCCGCAGCAGACCGCCGCGCAGACGATCCCGGCGCAGCTCGAGCTCGCCGGGTTCTCGACTGACGACGTCGACGCGGTGGTCAACTCCCACCTGCACTTCGATCACTGCGGCGGCAACAAGCACCTCACCAGGGCGACGACGTACCTGCACGAGGACGAGATCCGGGCGGCTCGCTCGCCCGAGCCGTTCGAGGTGCTCGGCTACGCCGACCGAAGCTGGGACCACCCGGGCGCGGCGTTCAGCCTGCTGTCGGGGGACGTCGAGCTGGCGCGCGGACTCCATCTCTTCTACACGCCGGGTCACACGGCCGGCCACTACTCGCTGCTGGTCGAGCTGGACGGTCGCAACCCGCTGCTGTTCATGGCCGACGTCGCCTACACCCCGGCGGCGTACGCGAAGGACCAGCAGGCCGGCTTCCATCGCGACCCGGTCGCGGGCGTGCGCTCGATCCGGCGCATCAGGCAGCTCGCCAAGCACTGGGACGCGGACATCTTCTTCACGCACGACATGGACACGTACAAGACCTACAGGCTCGCACCCGACTTCTACGCGGGTTCGTAGCGGAGAGGATGGCGATGGGGAAGCTCGACAACAGGGTCGCGGTCGTCACCGGCGGGGCGCAGGGGATCGGCCGCGCGATCGCCGGCAAGCTCGTCGACGAGGGTGCGACGGTCGTCGTCGCCGACCTCAATGGCGAGGGCGCCGAGCAGGCGGCCGGGGAGCTGGGCGGCAGCGCCGTGCAGGCCGACGTGTCCCAGGAGGCGGACGCGAAGCGCATCGTCGACGTGGCGCTCGAGCGCCACGGCAAGCTCGACGTACTCGTGCACGCCGCGGCGATCGTCCCCTTCGTGCCGTGGGATGACGTGGACTATGCGTACTGGCGCACGATCATCTCCGTCAACCTCGACGGCACGTACCTGATCGGTCGCGCGGTCGAGCGGCCGATGCGCGAGGCGGGCTACGGCCGGATCGTGAACATCGCGTCCAACGCGTTCTTCGCCGGCACGCCGAACATGGGCCCCTATCTCGCCGCCAAGGGCGGCGTGATCGGCCTGACGCGGGCGCAGGCGACCGAGCTCGGCAAGTACGGCATCACGTCCAACGCGATCGCGCCCGGCATCATCAGGTCGGAGGGCGCGCTCGGCACCCCGCACAAGGACTCGTTCGACTTCGTGCAGTCGCTGCAGGCGCTGCAGCGGCACGGCGAGCCGGCCGACATCGGGCCGGCCGCGGCGTTCCTGGCCTCTGAGGAGTCGGGCTGGGTGACCGGGCAGACGCTGGTCGTCGACGCCGGTCACGTCCGCAACTGACGTGGCGCCGATCGACCTCACCCGCGTCGGCGTGATCCTCGCAGTCACCGACGTGGCGCGCGCGAGCGCGTTCTACGTCGAGCATTTCGGCTTCGCGATCGAGACCACGTTCGACGCACCCGCGTACGCGATCCTCACCCGGGGCGGGATCCGGCTCTCGCTGGCCGAGCAGGGCCACGCGTCCGCGGACCTGCCGGGCGTCGTCATGACCGCGCCGCAGGACCGCGCCCGGCCCGCGGCGATGCTCGTGTTCGAGGTGCCCGACTGCGCATCCGCCTACGACGCCCTGCGCGGCGCGGGCGTCGAGTTCGCCTCCGACGTCTACCGGCCGCCGTGGGGCGGCGCGCGCTGCTTCGCTCGCGATCTCGACGGGCACCTGATCGAGTTGGAGGAACCGGCATGAGAGTGGTCCGCCTGATGGGCAAGGAGGACGTGCAGGTGCAGGAGGCGCCCGATCCGGCGCTGCTGCGCGACACCGACGCGATCGTCCGGGTGACGCACAGCGCCTTGTGCGGAGCGGACCTGCTCCCGTTCCACGGATGGACGCCCGGGTTCGAGGACGGCACGATCCTCGGCCACGAGTTCGTCGGCGAGATCGTCGACGTCGGCGACCGCGTGAGCCAGGTCGAGGTCGGCCAGCGCGTCGTCAACACGAGCATGACCTCCGACGGCACGTGCCCGCACTGCCGCGCCAACCGCGCGACCCAGTGCCAGACGCGGTCGCTGTTCGGATACTCGGGCGTCTACCCGCGCCTCGACGGCGGGCAGGCCGACATGGTGCGGGTGCCGATGGCCGATCGCT
Organism: Solirubrobacteraceae bacterium; assembly: GCA_035489875.1. Lineage (GTDB taxonomy): Bacteria > Actinomycetota > Thermoleophilia > Solirubrobacterales > Solirubrobacteraceae > DASQMT01. The sequence continues at coordinate 3,052 of DATHJG010000724.1, forward strand.
GCCTGTGGCCGGTGCCCGACGACGTGAGCAGCGAGGACGCCGTGTTCGTCGCCGACATCCTGCCCACGGCGTTCGCCGCGGTGCAGCGCGGGGGCGTCACGACCGGCGACCTGGTCGCGGTGCTCGGATGCGGACCGCTCGGCCTGATGGCCGTCATGGCGTCGGTCGGAGCCGCGCGGAAGGTGATCGCCGTGGACGGGATCGAGGAGCGCCGTCGCCTGGCGACCGAAATCGGCGCCGAAGCCGTGACGCCGCAGCACGCGGCCGAGGCCGTCGCCGCCGCGAGCGGTGGGCTCGGCGCCGACGTGGTGATCGAGGCGGCGGGCGCGCTGCCGGCACTGGACGCGAGCTTCGGGCTCGCCCGTGCGCAGGGCGTCGTCTCCGTCGTCGGCGCGCACTTCGAGCCCGACTATCCGCTCAACAACGCGGTGATGTTCGAGAAGGAGCTCACCCTGCGATTCTCGATCGGCAACCCGGGCCGCGATCGCGAGCGCCTCTTCGCCGCAATCCAGACCGGCGCGATGCGACCGTCGACCGTCCTGACCCATGCGCTTCCGCTCGACGACGCGACGGAGGCGTATCGCGCGTTCGACGCACGCGAGATGACGAAGGTCGTGCTCGTCACATGACCGGAGCGCGGCGGCTCCGCCGCCGTGTCAGCGGCGGCTCGCCGTTGGTCGCGACGAAGTGCCTGAAAGGAGCTGACGAACATCCGCTATGGCTACAAGGCATCCGCCGAGCAGTTCGGTCCGGCCGAACTGCTGGAGTCGTCCGTTGCTTGCGGAGCGCTCCGGCTTGGACTCGGTGCTAGCCGTGCGCGAGCTGCTGGACGTGACGCTGGAGGATCTCGCCGCGCAGGCGCGCGGCGTGCGCGAGCGCGCGTCGGCACGCCGGTCACGTCCTCGCCGAAGTGTTACGCGGCCCGCAGCGATCGAGATCGTCGACGGTCGCCCGCGTCGCGGCAATCTGAGGCGACGATGCCGGCCAGGCCGACGGTCACCGGGTCGCGGACCTATCCACGCCGGCGGACGGGATCAGTCGTGCAACGATCACCGACGACGTCCGGCTGCACGGAGCGCTGCGGCGAGCGACGCGCGCGTGGCGGCCGGAAGCTGCGCGACGCGCTGCTCCAGCTTGAGCCACGGCACCGCGCGGCGAACCGCGTCGCGCTCTTTGCCCGTCAGCGCGCCGATCGCCTTCAGGAGTTGGCGGACCGTCAGTTTGTCTGAGCGCGTGGACGGCCCGGCGAGTTCGCGTTCAAGCGCCGTCGCCGCGAACTCCAGGGCAGCGTTTCGATCGGCGATCACCGTCAGCGCGTGATGCAGGCCGACCTCGCGCGCGCGCTCGACATGGTCCTCGACCGATCGGGCACCGCCCGGACGGCGACGGCCGCGGGTCGGGCGCGGTGTCGCCTGCCAGAACCCGGCTCGTGACGGCGGCCCGGCCGGCAGATCTGGGCGCGGCGGTGGCGCGACGACCAGGCCCGCCTCGTGCAGGAAACGGCTGTGGCGTCCCTCGGTGTACAGGATCGAGAGTTCGTCCTGGGCGCGGGTGAACGCGACGTAGGCGATGCGTCGCTCGGCCTCCACGCCCTCGCCCCCGGCGATCTGCTCGGCGCTTGCCTGCAGCGCGTTGGTGTGGGGCAACACGCCCTCGTCGCACGCGACGAGCACGACGCGCGGCCACTGGCGGCCCTTGGCACGGTGCACGGTCGTGAGCTCGATGCCGTTG
>DATHJG010000725.1:0-2874 GCA_035489875.1 Solirubrobacteraceae bacterium
CAGCGGCAAGGACGCACGGCAGAGGCCGTCCGGCTTGCACGCCAGGCGATCGCGGACGCCGAGGCGGCCGGCGAAGAGGTCGCGCTCGGGCGCGCGTACCAGATACTCGAATGGGCGCTCGTCATGTCGGGCCGTGCGCCCGAGGCCGGGTACTCCTCCCGTGCTCTCGAGATCTTCCGCCGCCATGGCGCCGCCGACCGCGAGTCGGCGGTGCTCAACAATATGGGCGGCTTCGCGTACCGGGCCGGCCGCTGGGACGAAGCGATGGCGCTCTACCGCGACAGCCGGGACGCGAGCATGCGCGCGGGCGACGTGAACTTCGGGGCTTTCGCGGACTGCAACGTCGGCGAGGTGCTCTCCGACCAGGGTCGCCTGGAAGAGGCCGAGCCGCTGCTGCGCCGCGCGCTGCGGGTCTGGCGTGGCACGGCCGACGAGCATGGCGTCGCCATCGCCACCACGCTGCTCGGGCGGTTGCAGGCGCGCGCGGGTCGCTCCGACGAGGCGGTAGAGCTGCTCGAGGACGCGGTGACGTGCTTCGACGCCCTGCGGGCGGAGATCGACGCCGCCTGGAGCAAGGCGCTGCTCGCCGAGGCCGCGTTGTTCGCCGGGCGGCCCGAGGAGGCGCATGATCGCGCGCTCGCGCTGCTCGGCGACCTCCCCGACGATGCGCTCCTCGAGCCGCTGCTGCACCACGTCACCGGCGTCGCGCTGGCCCAGATGGGCGACGTTGCGGCGGCCGGCGACGCGCTGTCTGCGGCGCTGGTGGCGGCGCGCGAAGCGCAGCTCCCGCTCGAGACGGCCCTGGCGCTCGGCGCACTCGAGCAACTCGGTCGCTTCGGCGTCCCCACGTCGCCGCAGCCCCGACTGGAACTCGACGCCCTGCTCGACCAGCTCGACATCGCGCGGCTGCCCGGGCCGCCGCTGGCGCGGCCGCCCATCGCGGCCGCGCAGGTCGACTAAGGCCTAGTGCATGCGCGGGTCTCCCATGTCGGCCGGCACGAAGACCGTGATCGTCGCGCCGCCGCCGGCCGTGCTGCTGCGGTCGAGCACGCACGGCTTCAGCGGCGTCGACGGGCAGTCCGGCAGCAGGTCCGCGAAGCCCGCGACTCCGTTGCCGGCGTCGCCGTCGTAGTCGAACGGGTCAGCAGGGAGCCCGTCCTTCGCGATGTAACCGTCAGGTCCCGGCACCGCGAGGCACGCCTCCAGTGCCGACGGGCCGCCCTTGATCGTCTTCATCGCCGCCTTGCCGTACTCGACGACGACCGTCGTGGCCGCCGCGACGCCGGTCAGCTGGAACTCGTAGTACTCACCCGAGCTCGGCGGCTCATAGCCAGCGCAGCCCGCTCCCGTCAGCGGGTCGGGTCCCAGGTTGAGCGACAGCAGCGCGAAGCCAGTGCCGCTGGTCGGGGATCCGATGAGCGTTGCCTTGCTCTTCGCTGCGGCGAGCTGCGCCGAGCAGTGCGCGGTGTTGCAGTCCTCGACCACGTCGATCACCTGGAAGCCGGTGGAGTCGCCTGCGTCGACCCCGCCGGCGGTCGTCGTGGCGCGCAACTCGTAGTTTCCCGCGGTCCCGATGCTCAGGCTCGTGAACGTGGCGAGCCCGGCGTCGGCCTCGCTCGACGTGGGCTGGAGAGCCGCGGGACTGCTGGCGAGCGCGATCGAATCGGTGAACCAGGTCAGACGCAGCGGCGCCGGGCTGCCGTCGATGGCCTCGACCGTGACGAAATGCGTGCTCGTGGGCTGGAACGCGTCGGCGCGGATCTGAGTGTTCTTCTCCGCACCCGCCGGCTGGTCGACGAAGCTCAGCTTGCAAGCGCCTTCGACGGTCGTCCTGAGCGTCCCCGTGACAGGCCCGAGCGCGTTGCCCGCCGGCCCCGAGAAGTCGTTCGACTGCTTGGCCCCGACCAACCACGGATAGGCGCCGGCGACGCACGGCATCCGCAGCCCGAGCGTGATCGTCAGCGACGCGTCGGGCGCGAGGCCGAGATTACGCAGCGCCAGCACGTTGCCGGACCCTCCGATGCCGTTCCGGTCCACGATCGTCATCGCCGAGGGAATCGTGATGTCGGCGGAGCCGAGCTGCTGGGTGCCGGTCTTGTTCGTCAGCGTGATCGTGTAGGCGCTGTCCGTGACGCCCGCCCACTCCGGGGATTCGACGAACATCTGGTACTCCTTGCCCTGCTTGGGAGCTGCGCCTGCCGGGGCGGCGCACAGCCCTGCGACTGCGACTGCTGCAAGCACGACCAGGACTCGGACTGGCACCGGCGTTCACCTCCGTGTTTTGATCCGGCGAGCTACTAAGTCGCCGACCCTCGCAGAGCGAGCCTTTCAGGTCAATCGCGGGAGCCTGGCAATGCGTCTGGTCTTCGGCTGTAGCATCGACATCCGGATCAGCGGGCCCAGGAGGCCGAGGATCGTGACTCGCAGCACGCTCCGTGCAACTGTTGGTGACGGCCGGTCTCGTCGCGGGCCTCGTGTACCTCGTCGTGAGCGGCGCTGATCGTGGGCGGATTGGGTCGTGTTCGGCGTGCTCGTCCTCACGGCGTTCGGCGCCGCGCTCGCGGTCCATCATCCCGAGCATCCGACGCGCAAGCGGTGCTTCAGCCGCTCGTCGGATTCGCGTCGTTAGCCGGGGCGTTGCACACGTACGGAGGAGCGACTACGGTCGGCCGAGCACCCAAGACGAGGGGGATACCCATGGACCAGGGCCGATTGAAGTGCGTGCCGTTCTTCAGCGGGATGTCGAAAGGCGAATTGACGGCCATCGCCCAGCAGACCGACGAGGTGGACGTCCCTGCCGGCAGGGTCATCGCGCGCGAAGGCGACTTCGGGGGCGAGTTCTTCATCATCGACGCCGGGACCGCCGAGGTGACG
>DATHJG010000726.1:0-2222 GCA_035489875.1 Solirubrobacteraceae bacterium
GTCCACAGGAACGACGCGTACAGCGCGAGGCCGCCGAACAGGAACATCCAGTACGACCACGCGTTCAAGCGGGGAAACGCGACGTCGCGCGCCCCGATCATCAGCGGCAGCAGGTAGTTCGCCAGGCCGGTCCACACCGGCACCACGACGAGGAAGATCATCGTCGTGCCGTGCATGGTGAAGAGCTGGTTGTAGCGCTCGGGCGTGAGCAGCGTGTTCTCGGGCGTGCCGAGCTGCAGCCGCATCAGCAGCGCCTCGACGCCGCCGAGCACGAAGAACGCCGCGACCGTCCAGAGGTAGAGGATCCCGATCCGCTTGTGGTCGGTCGTCGTGAACCACGACGTCCACCCGGTCGGCGCGGGGCGCACCGCGGACGTGATGATCTCCGGGCGGGGCGCCTTCGTGCGCGGCGCGTAGTCCGTCGAAGCCATCCGATTACTCCTGATCCTCAAGCTGCCTGCGGCCGGCGGCGGCGGCCTCTTCGGCAGCCTTGAGATCGGTGGCCTCGCGGTCGTACCAGGCCTTCCACTCGTCATAGGGCAGGGCGACGACGCTCGCGTACATGTTCGCGTGGTTGCGGCCGCACAGCTCCGCGCACTGGCCCTTGAAGCGGCCCGGCTCGGTGACCTTGAACCAGGTCTTGTTGGTGTAGCCGGGGAGCGCGTCCATCTTGCCGCCCAGCTCGGGGATCCACCACGAGTGCTGGACGTCGTTGGAGCCGATGTCGAGCGTGACCGTCATCCCCACCGGGACGTACATGTCGGTGAACGCGTAGACCCGCTTCCCGTCGATCGACGGGTACGTGAACTGCCAGGCGTACTGCATGCCGTCGACCTTGATGTTCATCCCCACGCCCCTCGGCGGCGCCTTCTGGTCGGTCGACGCGAACGCGGCGTTGGACGCGACCGGGTTGCCGTTGAGGTCGATGTCGGACGCGGCGGGGTTCTTGATCCCCGGCAGCATCACGAACGTGGCGACGGTGAGGAAGACGAGGATCACCGCGGCGCCGACGGTCCAGCCGATCTCCAGGCGCGTGTTGCCGTGGATCTGCGCGGCCACGCGGCCCTTCTTCGCGCGGTACTTGAACAGGCAGTAGAAGAGGACGCCCTCGACGCCGACGAACACGACGACGGCGATCGCCAGGACGATCGCGTACAGCGTCCGAATGTCCTCGGCCGGCTGCGAGCCGCCGCCGGCCTCGGGCAGGATGGCCCCGGCGCTCGCCGGCCCGGCGACGACCAGCAGCGCGAGCAGCGCGGGCGCCAGCGCGCGGCGCAGGAGGATCAGCGGGCGGGGACGGTCCATCGGGGGGCGCAGTGTATTGATCGGCCGGGCGGGATTGCTCACTCGCCGGCAAAGCGAGGCGGGCGCTTCTCCAGGAACGCCTGGACGCCCTCGGCGAAGTCCGCCGAGCCGGCCATCTCCTCCTGCAGCGAGGCCTCCAGCTCGAGCTGCTCGTCGAGCCCGGCGTACATCCGGGCGTTCAACTGGGTCTTCGCGGCGGCGTAGGACCGGGTCGGCCCGGTGGCGAGGCGCTCGGCGAGCGCGTCGACCTCGGCGGCGAACGAGTCGTCCGAGACGAGCACGTCGACCAGCCCCCACGCGCTCGCCTGCGCGGCGGGGATGCGCTCCCCCAGCAGCGCCATCGACGCGGCCCGTCCGGCGCCCGCCCGGGCGGGTACGAAGACGGACGATCCCCCGTCGGGGACGAGGCCGATGTTGACGAACGCGAGCAGCAGGTAGGCGGACTCGGTCGCCAGCACGAGGTCGCATGCGAGCGCCAGCGAGCACCCGATGCCGACCGCCGGCCCGTTCACCGCTGCCAGCACCGGCTTCGGCATCCGCCGCACGCCCGTGACGATCGGGTGGTAGCGCTCGCGCAGCGCGGTACCGACGTCGGGTCGCCCGTCGCCGGGGCGCGGGTCGAAGCCCGCACGCAGGTCGGCGCCGGAGGAGAACGCGCGACCCGCGCCGGTGATCGTCACGGCCCGGACGCCGTCGTCCTCCGTCGCCAGCTCCACGGCGGCCAGCAGGTCGAGTCCGAGCTGCTTGTCCCAGGCGTTCATGCGCTCGGGGCGGTTGAGCTCGATGCGCAGCTCGGCGCCGTTGGAGGCGCCGCGGCGGAGGGAGACGGTCTCGAGGTCGGGCAAGGTCGCGGCCATGCCCGCATCCTATGCCTGCGGGCGGGGTACCGAACCCGGTATGCGCCGCCCGGCGATCGG
>DATHJG010000727.1:0-5086 GCA_035489875.1 Solirubrobacteraceae bacterium
GGCGCCGGCGCGGCGCCGCCCTCGATCACCGACGACGACGGCGTGCCGCGGCCGCTGCGCGACGCGACCGGCGGCGACGAGGACGCCGCGACCTCGAACACGGCGGGCACCGACGCGGCGGCGCTGTTAGACGACAGCTCCGCCACGCGGGCGACGCTCGCCGGCGCACAGCCGTGGGTCGAGTACCGCGTCACCGGGGACGAGCGGCACCTCGCGCGCTTCTACACGCTGACGTCCGGCCCGATCGCGGCAGAGGACCCGAGCGACTGGGTGGTCAAGGGCTCCAACGACGGCCGCCGCTGGACCGTCCTGGACCAGCGCAGTGGCGAGAGGTTCAAGTGGCGCTCACAGACGCGGCCGTTCAAGCTCGACCGTCCCGGCGAGTTCTCGCGCTTCCGGATCGAGTTCGGCGGCGGCACGGTCACGCTCGCCGAGGTCGAGCTCCTGACGAAGGAGAAGCCCGTCGTGACGCCGCTGGTCGTGGACGTCGGGAGCGGCGTCGCGGAGGCGGGAGGCACCGCGCCAGTGGAGGTGAAGCTCACCAACGAGGGCAGCGCACCGCTGAGCGGAGCGGTCACCGCGACGGTGCCGGAGGGTTGGACGGTCGAACCCGCGACGACCACGTTCGGGCCGATCGCGGCAGGCGGCTCCGAGACCGTGACGCTGAACGTCGGGGTGCCCGAGGGGGCCGCCATCGGGAGCTATCCGATCGCGGTGACCGCGACGTCGCGACGCGCGACGGCGAAGGCCGCGGGCACGGTGCACGTCGTCGGCGACGTGGTCGAGTTCACCCCTGGGACCAACGCCGAGGAGCCCTGGCTGTTCGACGGCGGCGGCTCGCAGCTGAACGGCGAGGTCTACGATGGGCGCGCGCGCTTCGCCGACAACGAGCGCTACTTCGTCTACCGCTTCCCGATCGCAGACGACGTCACGGGCGGGACGCTCCGCCTGGACCTCCAGGCGGAGTACCTGGTGCAGGCCTCGACCGACGGCGCGAGCTGGGAGACCGTGCTCGAGGAGACGCGCCGGATCACCGACGGCTCGAACCGCGGCTGGCAGGAGCTCGACGTCTCCGAGCTCGCGGAGCCCGGCGAGACGCTCTACATCCGGATCGCCGACAGCTTCCCCGAGGACGGTTGGGGCGGATGGCTGGCGCGTCTGCGGCTGGAACTGACGAGGAACTAGGGAGGACGCCATGCGCACCGCTTTGACCATCGCGCTGCTGGTTCTCGCGGCGGCGGCCGCGGCCGTGGCCGCCCCGACGGCGAGCGCGCAGGAGCGCTCGGCGACGGTCGTGCTCGGCGATCCGAACGACGAGCAGGGGCTCGACCAGTTCGACGAGGGCGACGGGCGCACGCGCGCCGTGACCGTCGCCGGCCGCAGCGCCCGCGAGACCGCGCCGGGAGACGACCCGAGCTGGGGCCGCTACATGTACTTCCGGCTCGCCGACGAGATCGCAAACGACGGCTACTACGTCGCGCGCCTCGAGGTCGAGTACCTCGACGAGGGCACGCAGGGAATCGGGCTGCAGTACGACTCCAACGACTGCACCGCGACGCTCAGCGGCGCCTACGACTCCGCGCCCGACGTCCAGCGGACCGGGACCGGCACGTGGAAGACCGCCACGTTCGAGCTGCCCGACGGCCGCTTCGCCAACCGCGAGAACGGCGGCGGCGACTTCCGACTGAGCGCGGGCAGCTCCACCCTGACCGTACACCGCGTGACGCTCACGATCGTCGAGGACCGCACGCCGCAGCCGCCCACGCCCGAGCCGGGCGTCGCGGAGCCGGTGAAGCGCGTGAGCCTCGAGCGCTCCGCAGACCGGCTCGCGCTCGACAACGGCTACGTCCGCGCCGAGGTCGACCTCGCGCATCCGCAGATCGACGTGGTCCGCGCCGACTTCGGCGGCCGCCGCCGCTACGCCGCCGACCTCACGTCGAGCGCCCCCGGCCCGCTCGGGCAGAGCGGCATCGTGCTCGAGCGCCAGGACGGTTCCGGGGGGCACGCCTCCTCGGAGGGCCCGGGCCCGAACCTGCGGGTGCGCGTCCTGCGCGCCAACCCGGACGAGGTGGTGGTGCGCATCGACGGGATCGTCGACGACCCGGACGAGCCGCTCGTCACGTCGTCCTGGACGCTCGCGCTCGAGGCGCGCGAGCGCGCGTTCCGGCTCGACACCGACACGCGCGCACTGCGCACCGCGGACGTGAACGGCGTGCGGATCGCCGCCCATCTCTCGCCGCAGTCGGCGCACGGCATGTTCGAGCGCGGCGTCGTGCAGGTGATGAACAGCCCGAACCCGTCCTTCGCCTCCGCGAGCGAGCTGGAGCGCGCCTACTTCGTCGGCGCTCCCGGCGGCGGGGCGATCGACTTCGCCGCCGAGGGGCAGCGCCAGACCGTGCTGCACAGCAACGCGATCTGCGGCAACGCGCCGGCCGGCGGCGACGCGCGCAGCGGCGTCGAGTTGGTGCTCGCGGGCAGCCACCCGGAGTCCGACCGCTGGACCGGCGCGAGCTGGTCCGCGGCCGCGCCGTACCCGTTCGCGGCGATCGTCGCGCTGGCGCCCCGGCGCGACGATCGCCGCGAACGGGTACGACTTCCCGGCCGGTGGGCTCGTCGAGGCGCGCGCGAACCTGCCCGAACACGACCTGCGGGCGATGTACACGGCGATCTACGGGACGGCCGCCGGCGTGCTCGGCAGCTACGAGCTGCCCGGTTCCGCGTACCCGACGCTGGCGACGCCCGGCCGGTGGTATGGCGACGGGAACAGCTTCTTCGACCCCGATGCCTGGCAGGTGATCAGGGCGCTGCTGTACTCGGGTGACCGTTACCTCCAGCGTCAGGCGCGGCAGGTGATCGAGCGCTCGGGCGAGGCGATCACCGACAGCGGGCAGATCCCGCACCACTTCAACGGGCCCGAGCCGACCTACGTCGCGATCAGCGGCGCGACGCAGACGGGGCCGAACATCTTCTGGATCTCGTCCGCGCTCGACTACGCGAGCGCGACCGGCGACTACGGCTGGCTGCGCGAGCAGATGCCGCGGATCGAGCACGCGCTGGCGTTCATCACCGACCGCTACGACCCGCAGGTGCAGCTGATATCGGCGCCGGGCCCGCTGTGGATCGACGTGTTCATCCGCGAGAACTTCGCGTCCGACACGAACGCGTTCATGGTCGGGCTGCTGCGGCGGATGGCGGACGCCGAGGCGCTGTTGGGAGACGCAGCGCTCGCGGCCGACCGGCGTGGGCTCGCCGACGACATCGCCGGAGGGATGCACAGCCGGCTGTGGAGCGGCGACCACTACGTGACGCAGCTCACCCCCGACGGCACGACGCGCGACCTCGTGGACTACGACTCCAACCTGCTCGCGGTCGCGTTCGGCGTCGCCCCGCCCGAGCGGGCGCAGCAGATCCTCGCCCGCGTCGACGCGGGCCCGTGCACGCACGGGCGCGCGACCTGGGTGTCGGAGCAGTTCTACGGCCCGGGGGACACCTACAACGGCAACACCGGCGACTCGGCGACCGCGATGGGGCGGATCGGATGGGCTGACGCCCATGCCCGCCGCCGCGTCGGCGACGGCGCGACGTACCGCGACGTGATCCTCGACCCGCTCCGGGCCGACCTGCTCGAGCGCACGTGGCTGACGGAGCGCTACGACTGCGCGGGCAACGCGATCCGCGCGCCGTACTACCACGAGTACCCGGAGGTGGTCGCGATGCTGCTGCGCGAGGTCACATACGGGATCGACCTCGGGCTGGGCACGGTGACGATCGACCCGCTCGAACGGCAGGTCTTCCGCTACCACGTCGGCGACGTCAACATCGACTACTCGGCGGCCGCAGTCGACATCACGGTTCCCGGGAGCGGCGAGCGCGCGTACGACGTGCACGGGCTGACCCCGGACGCCGCCTACATGGTCGTGGCGACCGGATCCGGGGCGGCCCGTCCACAGAAGCACCGCGCCGACGGGCAGGGAGTGCTGCGCTTCACGGCACCCGCGGGGACGGGGACCACCGTCCGCGTCAGGCGGCTCGACTGAGGGCAGGGGAAGAGGGCCCTCGGCGCCGCCGCGCCGAGGGCCTGCCGCGCCGCCTCACGACGCCTCGATCAGGCCCGCCGCGCGGCCGGCGGTGAGCGCCGCGCCGCGGGCGCCCATGTAGACGGCGCCGGAGAGCTCGAAGGGGCCGAGGTGCGCCGCGGTGACCGCTCGGGCCGCCGGGCCCTCGGCCCAGCCGCCTGCCAGCACGATCCGGCGCTGGGGCCCGGCCACGCGCGCCATCCGCTCGAGGATGTCGCGCCCGGCACGGCCGGTCGACTCGAGCGCCGCGCGCCAGATGAGCGCGGGCGACGCGCCGTCGCCGATGCCCGTCAGCGCGATCCGGTCCTCGTGGAGCCCATGCAGCTCGATGCCGCCCGCGGCGGCGGGCGCCGCGAGCGCTGCGCGCTCCAGCTCGGCGCGCCCCTCGGGCGACACGCCGAGCAGGTCGAGCACCCGTTGCAGCGCGGCCCCGGAGCGCATCGCGCCGAGCAGGCACTGACGGCCGTCGACCGCGTGCCAGCCGACGTTGATGCCGTCGGCGACGGCCGCGCGCACGCGCGCGGCGTCGAGCGGCGCGACGGCGCGGATGAACGCCTCGGCGGTCCCCCAGCTGACGAGCACGTCGCCCTCGCCGGTCGCTCCGGCTCCGACCGCCGCGCTGAGGTGGTCGTGGCCGCCCACAGCCAGCACCGCACCAAGAGCCGAGGGCAGCGCGTCGCCGGCGAAGCCGGCCGGCGCGCCGGCCGGCGCCGGCTCGCCCAGCAGTCCCGGCGGGGCGCCCGACCAGGCGAGCGCCTCGTCCCACCAGGCCCGCGTGTGGACGTCGAGCCAGCCGGTGCGCGAGGCCAGCGAGAGCTCGGACACCCGCTCGCCGCCGAGGCGGTGCACGATCCACTCGGCCACGCTCAGCCAGCGCGTGCCGCGTGCCGCGCCCGCGTGCTCGTCGCGCAGCCAGCGGTACTTGACGAGCGAGCAGAGCGGCCGCGGCGCCAGGCCGGTCCGCTCGGAGAACCGCTCGGCGCCCAGCTCGGCCGCCAGACGCTCGGCCT
>DATHJG010000728.1:0-2493 GCA_035489875.1 Solirubrobacteraceae bacterium
CCAAGCGCGGCGCCGACCGGCTCGTCAAGCGGCTGGGCGCGCACAACGTGCACGCGGTCGCGATGCACGGCGACAAGTCGCAGTCCCAGCGCGAGAAGGCGCTCGCGCGCTTCGAGGCGGGCAAGGTCGACACGCTCGTCGCCACCGACGTGGCCGCGCGCGGGATCGACGTCAGCGGCATCACGCACGTCATCAACTACGACGCGCCGGACGCGCGCGAGGACTACGTCCACCGCATCGGCCGCACGGCGCGCGCGGGCGCGAGCGGCGTCGGCATCACGTTCGTCCTGGACGACCAGGCGCGCGACGTCGCCAAGCTCGCCGCCGAGCTCGGGCTCGACCACGGCCTCGGCGTGTCGGTGCCGCCCGTCCGGCAGAACGGCGGCAACGGGAACCGGACGCAGGGCAGCGGGACGAAGTCGTACCGCCCGCGCGGTCGCTCGCGTTCGCGGCGATAGCGGCTTGCGCGGGCGTCTCGGGCGACGCCGGCGAACGTCAACGGCAGCATTGAGGGAGGGTCCGGAGTGGGGTGCGGTTCCGCGGAACCGCACCCGCGCCCGAGCGATTGTCGGCTTGACCCCAATAATTGGGGTCAACGTGACAATCGTCCGCGATTCGTCCCGCGCGCCGAGTGATTGTCACGTTGACCATGACATAGCTGTTCAACGTGACAACCGTCGCGCGGACCGGCCGAACCCTCCCCTTCAATGCCGCAGTTGACGTTCGTTCGCGTCGCCTGACACCACCGCATCAACCACCCAGCCCACCACGCGTCGCAACGACGTCACCGCGCCGCTGCTTCGGCCGCTTCTTCGGCTTCGGCAACACCACCCGCACCGTCCGCCCCGACCGCCCGAGCCGCCCCTCCGGCCCGCGCGCGTTGACCTTCACGCGGAAGCGGCCGCGCGAGGGTGGCGTCCAGCTCAGGTCGTGGCCGCCGCGGCCGAGCCGCAGGTCGCGCGCCATCACCAGCCCCTTCGGCCCGAACACGCGCACCTGCACCGCCGAGCCCTTCGAGAGCGTGAACCGCAGCGGCGTGAGGCGGCGCGCCCAGATCTGACGCAGCGGCGCGATCCCGATCCGCGGCGGCTCGTGCTCGTAGCGCGCGAAGCGGCGCTGCGCCCGGCAGTACTCGGCCCGCGCCGTGCGGCGGCAGAGCTCGCCCAGGATCCCGGTCGTGAGCTGGTGGTAGGAGAGCGTCGACTCCGCGCCCGCGGCCGAGTAGAGCGACCAGGCGCCGGTGTCGAAGCCGCCGAGCGCGGCGCGCGCGGCGCGGTCGCCCGCGCGCACGAGCCGCATGGCGCGGAGGCTGCGGCCGAGCACGGCCGCGTCGCGCAGGCCGTTCACCGCCTGCAGCTCGCCGTTGAGGATCCGCAGCGTCGGCGCGAACGAGTACATGACGAAGCGCCGGCCGCCGCCGTCGTCGGGCACGGCCACGCCGGTCGGCGGCGGCGTCTCGAACGCGCCGAGCGCGCGCTGCGCGATCCGCGCATAGCGCGGCGCGTGGAACGCTCGCGCCGCGCGCGAGAGCGCCTGCACCGCAGTCGCCTGTGCCATCCCGCTCATCCAGGGCGGCGAGCCTTGCGCGTAGTCGTAGTAGTACTCCCATGCGACGAAGCCGCCGCGCCGCGCCGCCAGCCCGGCGAGCGCGTCGAGTCGCTGCCGCAGGTCGCGCTCGGCGCAGCCCCGACGCGTTCGCACGCACCCGCGCAGCCGTGCGTTGACCTGGCCCCAGCTCGCGAGCGGGTGCAGCTGCATCCCGCGGCCGGGGACGTACTGGAAGACCGCCGGGTCGGCGCCGAAGCTGCGCCGCTCGCCGGCGCGCGGGAACTGCGCGAGCGTCCACGTGCGCGTGTTGCGGCGGAGGTTGAGGAAGACGGCCGGGAAGCGGCTCGGCTCGAGGCGGTCCTCGGCCGCGAGCCGCTCGACCGACGCCAGCACCGCGCGCTCCTCGGCGCCGCGCGCCCCACCGAGCTGCCGCGCGGCCTTGCGCGCGCCGTCGTAGGCGGCGCGGTAGCGGGCGTGCGCCGCGCGGTCGATCGCGCCGCTCAGCCACGCCCGGCGCAGCACCGCGGGCACGGTGTGGACGTCCTCGAGCGCGGCGAGCGCGGCACGCCGCCGCGCGGCCTCGCGCGCCGCCGCCCGCGTGCGCAGGACGCGATCGAGGTCGGCGCCGGCGCGCCACGGCGCCGGCACGCGCGTGTCGACGACGTCGCCGGCCCGCGCGCTGCGCGACGGCGCGCCGCCGCCCCCGCAGCCGGCGACCACGAGCAAGAGCCCGGCCATCACCACTGCGATCCGTCGCAACCCTCCCATCGCCTCCGACCTTAATCGGCGCGCGGACGGCGGCGCCCAAGCCCTTCGGTCAGTCGCAACCCGCCCATCGTCTCCGACCGTAATCGGCGCACGGATCGCCGCGGCCAAGCCCTCCGGTCAGTCGCGCCGGGTCTGTCGCCGGGTGTGAAGTCAGTCCGGCCGGGGTCTGTCGCGGGG
>DATHJG010000729.1:0-3099 GCA_035489875.1 Solirubrobacteraceae bacterium
CAGGCGTCGGGAGCGCATGCGCCCAGTATGACGCGGAAGGCTTCCCCGTCGGGCGCTGTGAGGCCTCTGGGAGTCAGCCCGACGGGCGCGGCGCGCGGACAAGATGGGACGATGCGGACCGCTGAACTCGACGTCGGCACGCTGATCGACGGACGATACCGGGTGCGAGAGCTTCTGGGCGTCGGCGGCATGTCACGCGTGTACCTGGCCCACGACGAGAGCCTCGGCCGCGAGGTCGCGCTGAAGGTGTTCTCCACGGCCGTCGGCGACGGCTCCGACGCGCACCGGCGCCGCGACGAGGTCACGCTGCTCGCCGGGCTGAGCCATCCCTCGCTCGTCGTGCTGTTCGACGCGGCCCTCGACTCGGATCCGCCGTATCTCACGATGGAATACGTCGTCGGTGAGACGCTCGCGCAGCGCCTGCACCGCGGAGCGCTGCCGCCCCAGGAGGCCGAATCGCTCCTCATCGCGGTCGCCGACGCCCTCGGATTCGTTCACGAGCGGGGGGTCGTGCACCGCGATGTCAAGCCGGCCAACATCCTGCTGCCCGCCGCGGCGACGGCGACCGGTGCGCCGGCGAAGCTCACCGACTTCGGCATCGCGCGGCTCGTCGACAGCGGCCGGATGACGGCGACCGGCACCGTCCTCGGCACGGCCGCGTACATCAGCCCCGAGCAGGCGTCCGGCGGCGTCGCCGGGCCGCCGAGCGACATCTACTCGCTGGGACTCGTGCTGATCGAACTGCTCACGGGTGCCCATCCGTTCCCGGGCACCGCGCTCGAGTCCGCCGCCGCGCGGCTCGCGCGTCCGCCGGAGCTCGGCGCGCCGGTGCTCGCGCCGTACCGCAGCCTGCTCGAGCGGATGACCGCCGTGGCTCCGGCCGACCGGCCGACCGCCGCCGAGGTCGCCGCCGACCTCGCCGGTGAGGCGCACACACGCGCCATGCTCCCGGTCGACGCGACGACGGAGGACCTGCGCGCGGCACCCCCGGTGGCGCCCGCGGTGATGGCATCTGCGGTCGCAGCGCCCGCGGTGGCGCCTGCATCGGCAACGCCCGCGGTGATGGCCAGCCCCGCGGCACCCCGTCTACCCGCCGGCACGCCCAGGCGACGAATCGCGGTGGTCTCGACCGTAGTTGCTGGTTTGGCGGCCATCGCCGTCATCGCGATCATCGTGGTGACCCTGTTCGCGACGAGCTGGTCAACGCCGCCGCCGGTGGCGTATCCCGAGGTCCCCGGCGCCCTCGGGATCCACCTCGGGCAGTTGCAGGACGCCGCAGAGGGCACCGGCCTCGAGGAATCGGTGCTCGCGGCGACCGTCGCGGCCAGCGAGGGCGACTACGAGCGGGCCGACGACCTCCTGCAGGTCGTGGTGACGCTCTCGCAGGCCGAGACGGCCGCGTTCGGAAGCGATCGTGCCGTGCAGATCGATGCCGCGATCGCGGCGGCGCGCGCCGACATCGCCGCGCTGCTTCACCCGCCCGACGAGAAACCCGAGCCCAAGGACCCGGGCGACGGGCCAGGCAATTCGGACAAGAAGGACAAGGACGACGACTGACCCGTGAGGGTCAGTGGAGTAGTGCGTCGGCGATCCGCCGTGCCCAGCGCTCCGCCTCGAGCACGCCGTCGAGCGTGACCTCGCCCGGCTCGTGTGCGTCGACGACCCGCTCGATCGTGTCGACGATGTCGAGCCAGCCGATGCGTCCGGCGTGGAACGCCGCCACCGCCTGCTCGTTCGCGGCGTTGAACACCGCCGGATAGGTCCCCCCGCTTCCCCCACACGCTTGGCGAGGCGCACGGCCGGGAACGCGTCGTCGTCGAGTGGCTCGAACGTCCAGGCCTGCGCCGTCGTCCAGTCGAGCGGAACCCCGACGCCCGGCACGCGATGCGGCCAATCCAGGCCGAGCGATATCGGCAAGCGCATGTCGGGCGGGCTCGCCTGGGCGATCGTCGACCCGTCGACGAACTCGACCATCGAGTGCACGATCGACTGCGGGTGCACCGTCACCTCGATCCGGTCGTACGGCACGTCGAACAGGAGGTGCGCCTCGATGATCTCCAGCCCCTTGTTGACGAGCGTCGAAGAGTTGGTGGTCACCACGAGCCCCATGTTCCAGGTGGGATGCGCGAGCGCCTCGGCCGGGGTGACGCCCGCGAGCGAGGCGCGGGTGCGGCCGCGAAACGGGCCCCCGGATGCCGTGAGGACCAGCCGGCGGACCTCGCCGTGATCGCCCGCCCGCAGCGCCTGCGCGATCGCCGAGTGCTCGGAGTCCACCGGAACGATCTGCCCCGGTGCCGCGGCGCGGGTCACGAGCTCACCGCCGACGATGAGGCTCTCCTTGTTGGCGAGGGCGAGCGTGGATCCGACCTCGAGCGCTGCGAGGGTGGGGGCGAGCCCGACCGAGCCGGTGATCCCGTTCAGCACCACGTCCGCCCGCGTCTCGTGCACGAGCGCGACCGCCTCGTCCAGGCCAAGGGCGGTGCGGGTGACCCCGGTCGCCGCCGCCTGGGCGGCGAGCTTCTCGTGGTCGCTGCCCGCCGCGAGCCCCACCAGCTCGAAGCGGTCGGGGTTCGCGGCGATCACCTCGAGCGCCTGCACCCCGATCGACCCGGTGCATCCGAGGATCAGGACGCTGCGCATGGGGCCAATGCTATGGGCGCGGCCGCTAGACCGGCTGCGCCGCGAGGATGTCGATGACGAACACGAGCGTGTCATCGGCCGCGATCCCGGCGCCGTCGTTACCGCCGGACGGTCCGTAGCCCTGATCCGGCGGGATGATGACGACGATGCGCGATCCGACGGTCTGCCCGATCATGGCGTCGCCGAAACCGGCGATCACCCCGTCGGTGGTGAAGTTCGCCGGACCCGCTCCCCAGCTCTCGTCGAACACCTCGCCCGAGGTCCAGTTGACGCCCTGGTACTGCACGGTCACGGAGTCGCCCGCCCCCACCGTGGCACCGTCGCCCGTGATGACGGTCGCGACCTTCAGCTCGGTGGGCGGGTCGGCATCCGGGATCGTCACGGTCGGCTGACCGTCATCGGCCCACTCCACCCCGGGGAAACCGTCGGGGAGCGGCGTCGCGTCGCCCTCCGCCTGCG
>DATHJG010000730.1:0-3955 GCA_035489875.1 Solirubrobacteraceae bacterium
CGAAAGGTTGCGCGGCGATGTCGAGAACCGCCGACGGCTCCGACCATAGGGTGAACACCCCAACCGCGAGGAGCCTCCCGATGCGGAACATCCTGCTGACCTACCAGAACACCAAAGCCTGGAACGGCCTCTCCCAGGAGGACAACGATGTCATCATGCACGCCGCCGGCGACATCGTCGAGGAGCTGTCGGCGAGCGGCGAGTGGGTCGCCGGCGAGGGCCTGGCCGACGCCTTGCAGGCACACTCGACGCACGTGCGCGGCGGCGTCGTCACCGTCACCGACGGGCCGTTCCTGGAGGCCAAGGAGGCGCTGGCCGGCTACTGCGTCGTCGACGTCGCCACCCCGGAGCGCGCCGAGGAGATCGCCGCGCGCTGGCCAGACGCCCAGCACTGGGGCATGGAGATCCGCGCGCTGATGCACGGCGGCGGGGAGGAGGGCTGACCGATGCTCACCCTCTACGAGCACCCCTTCGCGCTCTACTGCCAGAAGGTCCTGGTCGCGCTCAACGAGCAGGGCGTCGCCTACGACGTCCTCGAGGAGCAGCGCGACTTCGACCGCGCCGAGCTGGCCAAGCTGTGGCCGCCGGCGTCGATCCCGGTGCTGCGCGACGGCGACCAGGTGATCGGCGAGACGTCGATCATCATCGAGCACGTCGCCGGCGCGCGGTTGGTGCCGTCGCTGGAGGCCCGCAAGTGGGACCGCCTCTGCGACCAGTACGTCTCCGACGCCGTCCAGGCGATCGTCTTCGACACGATCGAGGAGCGTTTCGACGAGCGCGCGGTCGCCCAGGCGCGGGGCCGGCTCGACATGGCCTACGGCATGCTCGAGAGGCAGCTGGCCGTGAACGAGTTCCTCGCCGGCGACACGTTCACGATCGCCGACTGCGCCGCTGCGCCGGGCCTGTTCTACGCCCTGGCGATCCACCCGTGGGACGAGGGCACGCACCCACAGCTGACGCGGTACTACCGCGCGCTCGCGCAGCGGCCGTCCTTCGCCAAAGTGATCGCGGACGCGCGGCCCTATCGGCACCTGTTCCCGCTGCCCTGGCCGGCCGACTTCGACCGCTACCACTAAACGTCCCGGGACGGGCGTCAGGGCGCGCTACCGGGCACCGATGCTCGGTCCAGCTTGAACCTGCTTCGTCCTCGCGAGGTGCGGGCGCCGAGGCCGACGCGCCAACAAAAGTGCTGCTGTCGTCGATGGCGGCACTCTCCCACCCGCCACGGCGCTCCGGCTTTCGAGCTCGTCAGACGCGGCCGAGGTCGTTCTGCGCTCGTAAGATGCAGGAGTCGTGGCGACGCTACTACCACTCCTTCGACGAGCTGGTCGATCCGGATGACACCCGGCGACGCCTCACCGGCGCGCGCGTAATGGGCGATCACCTCATCGTCCTTCACTCCGCGGTGCGGGCCTGCGCGGGCTACAGCCGCCACGACGCTCCCTCGATTCTGTTGGACGGCTCCTCGATCGCGCGCGACACGGAGCACGGTCGCGCGATCACCGTGCAGCTGACGCGCCGACACCGGACGCTCGAGGAAGCGATCGAGGCGGGGGTCTTGGCGCTCGGCACCGCCGGGTTGTCCAAGGGCATCCGCCGCCAGGCGCGCACGGCGTGCGAGGACTACTTCTACAACCGGCTCCGCCTGACGCCGAACGACGAGTTGGGCGGACGCGAAGAGATCGTGGAAGGGCTCGAGCTGATGCCCGACCCGATGTACCGGGCACTAGACGACATCGTCGAACTCGTGGTGGACGGCGACTACGAGGAGCTCCACGTCGTGTCTCGCAATCGGCTCGGAGTCGAGGATCTGCGCCGTCGCGTCGAGGACGACTGCCCCGAGTCGCTGGTGCTCCCGCCGCGTGGGGTCTACCGGGTCGAGGCGATCGCCAAGTCCGACGATCCGGATGTGCCGGGCTGGGCGTACTTCCTCGACCTGTGGACCGAGACCGGCCCGGCGCGCCTGCACATCGAGGGCGAGCTCGAGAAGTCGGGCGAGCGCTACACGGCGACGCTCAACGACATCCTGCCCTGATCCGGCGCCTTCCGGCACCGCTTTCGCGCTCGTCGCGAGTCGCTTCCGAGGAGCATCGAGCTTGGCGGGCCGGCCTGAGGGCGGGAGGGGCGCCGCGCACGACGGTCGACTGCGGGCCCGTTAAACGCGGAAAGCCCACCCGTAAGTGGACTCTCGGCCATCAGAAGATCAGGCGGCTTTCGCGGGAAGGGGACGTTCAGTGAAGGTCTCGCCCTCTGGTTGCCCTCGCTGTCTGACCCTGCAAGGGTAGCGCGCCCACCTCCGAGCGCCTCCCTGGCGCGAGCGAGTGGGCAGTCGCGCTCTGCGCGACGAGCGGAAGCGAGCTCAGCCGGCGAGGGTCTGCACGAACTTCCGTAGCTGCTCTGCGTGCCAGGTGGCGAAGGACGGCGAGGTGGGCTCGATGCCCGTGAGGCGTCTGACGTCGCCGGGGAAGACGATGCCTGCCGCGGTGGTTGCTTGCAGCATGAGCAGCAGGAACGCGGGATCAAGCCGGTCGGTCACTTCGCCGGCCTGCTGTCGTCGGCGCATGTCGGCTAGGTCGTCGGCGTCCAGTCCGCCGCTGTGCTCCTCGTCGTCGAGGGCGGCCCGCAGGAGCAGTCGGTGCAGGTCACGCTGCCGGATGCCGTCCTCGACGTAGCGGGCGACGAGGTCGGCCAGCGGAGTGTCGGGGCCGCCGTAGGACGCCTCGTCGGCCTCCCAGCGCTCGACGAGGGCGCGATAGAGCCCCTCCTTGCCGCCGAAGTGGTGGGAGATCAGCTGCTTGTTGACGCCGGCGCGAGCGGCGATCGCGCTCGTGCGCGCACCGGCTCGGCCGTGCGCGGCGAACTCGACCAGCGCCGCGTCGAGCAGCGCGACCCTGGTGCGCTCGGGGTCCCGCCGATCACCCATTTGGTTGATACGTTGTCACCCACATGGTTGAGATGATGACGCTGACGTTCGAGAAACAGGTCGAGGGGCTGCTCGGCCGAGGGCTGGCCGAGGATGACGCGTCGCTGCGGGCGGCGACGGAGGCCGCTCGCCCGCTCAAGCCCGTCGAGCGATCGGTGCTCGTCCTCGCGCGCGACGTCGTGCCCGTCGCGACCGCCGCATCGAAGATCGAGCGACGCGGCCGGCCCGTGCTGCTCGGGCAGATGGAGCCGGCGGACCTCGAGACCTTCCAGCCCATCGACGCGGTCCGCATCCCGAAGGCCCCCGCGTTCCTGGCGATCGACGTCGACCTCGGCGCCGGAAGCCGCAACGTCCGGCCCGAGAACGCGTTGCGTGACATCCTCGCGGCCGGCCGGTCGCCGCTGACCATCGACGAGGGCGTCGCGCTCGTCCTCCAGCAGCCTGAAGTCATCGCGCGCAACTGGGGCTTCTCGATGGCCGGCTCCCGACGCGGCGATCAACGGGTCCCGGCGTTCTGGATCAGCGAGGGCCAACCGAAGCTCGGCTGGTGCTGGGACGGCAACCCGCACACCTGGCTCGGCACAGCCTCCTGCGCGCGGCGCGTCGCCACGGCGACGTAAAGGCGCAGATCGGCACGACGAGTTCGACGGAGCCGACACTCCCGCATCGTTGCCGCGAAGGGCGACGGCTGCCGCGGGCGATAACGCCTGGCGCGACCGGCGCCGCTTCGATGCTCTCGCGTGCGTGGGCGTTGAGCTTGACGCATCGGGCGGTCCCGCAGTCGGCGGAGGGCGGACGTCGCCAGCCGTGGTCAGCGCGGGTCCGTCCGGGTGGCGCGCGACCCTGACTGCGCCACCCCGTAGAGCCTTGGAGAACCAGCGTGTCCGCACAAGATCGTCACCCCGAGGAGCGTTCCAGCGCCGGCCGCAATCACAAGGTCGTCGCCGTCGACCTGCGTCGCGGCCACGGCAACGCCCGCGAACTGCCCAGCCAATTCCCCGATGAACGCCCGGCCCGAAAACGAGAAAAACC
>DATHJG010000731.1:0-4087 GCA_035489875.1 Solirubrobacteraceae bacterium
GCGCACCTACCTGATGACCGACACGGTCGGGTTCATCCGCAAGCTGCCGCACCAGCTCGTCGAGGCGTTCGGCGCGACGCTGGAGGAGACGATGCGCGCGGACCTGCTCGTGCACGTGGTCGACGCGAGCGCGGAGGAGGAGGAGCTGCTCGCGATGACGCGGGCGGTGGAGGACGTGCTCGAGGAGCTCGGGACCGGCGAGCAGCCGCGCCTGCTCGTGCTCAACAAGGCCGACGCGCTCGACGAGGAGCGCCGGCGCGAGCTCGCCTTCCGGCATCCGGACGCGGTGCTGGAGTCCGCGCTGACCGGCGAGGGCCTCGCCGCGCTGGGCGAGCGGATCGCCGCCGAGTTCGAGCGCACGCTGCGCGACGTCGAGCTGCTGGTCCCGTTCTCCGAGGGCGGCACGCTGTCGGAGCTGCACGACGTCGCCGGCGACCTCGAGCGCGAGGACACCGAGGCGGGCGTGCGGATCAGCGTCCGGCTCCCGTCCGTGGTGGCCGAGCGCTACGACCGCTACGCGGTCGACGGCAACGGCCGGCACGAGTAGCGCTCACCGCGATCGGCGGCGCGCCGGCCGGTCGGTCGCGTGACTCACCCGAGCGCGTAAGGATCCGACTCGGCCGGCCAGACGACCACCCGGCCGGCCGAGTCGGGGTGGACGGCGAGCTCGAGGATGAGCCCCGCGATCTGCCGCGTTGACCAGCACGTCGACGCCGCCCTGCGCCGCGCCGGTGACGACCGCGACGCGCCCCGTGAGGTCAGCGGCGGCCGGAGGAGCCGAAGCCATCGGCCCCGCGGTCCGTGGCGTCGAGCGTCTCCACGACCTGCAGCTCCGGCGCCCAGTACGGGACGAGCACGAGCTGCGCGATCCGGTCGCCGATCTCCACCATGTAGCGCCCGTCGCCGCTGTTGTGGAGGATCACCTTGATCTCGCCGCGGTAGTTCGGGTCGATCAGTCCCGGCGCGTTGAGCGGCGTGATCCCGTGGTCGATCGCGAGGCCGGAGCGGGGCGTGACGAGGCCGGCGACGCCCTCGGGCAGCGCGATCGCGACGCCCGTCCCGACCAGGCGGCGCCCGTCCTGCGGGATCGACACGCGCTCGGTCGCGCGCAGGTCGTAGCCGGCGTCCCCGGCGCGCGTCCGGGCGGGCGCGATCGCGTCCGGGTGCAGGAGCGTGATGTCCAGCGTGTCCGTGAGGGCCTCGATCATGAGCCGCAACGCTAGGCGAGCGGGCGGCGGAGCGCGCGGGGCAGGCCGCAACGAGCGGGATTTGACCGCGGTGATGCGGGCTCCGCGCTAGCTCTGCACGACGGCGGCCGAGGCGCAGGTGGCCACGGCCAGCGGGAGGTCGGCGTCGGCGACGCCGGCCAGGTCGGGGTGGTCGCGGTCGATCGCGATCGTGCCGGCGTCCTCGAGGCCCAGGCTCGCACGGCCGTTGGCGGCCAGCTCGCCCCACAGGTCGCCGTAGGCGGCCAGCAGCGCGTGGCGGGTGCGGCGCTCGCGGCGCGCGAGGGTCTCCAGCTCGCGCGTCTCCTCGAACGGGTCGACGCGCACGTTGGAGTCGCTGCCGATCGCGATCCGCACGCCGGCGTCGCGGTAGACGAGCGCGGGGAAGTGGCCGTCGCCGAGGCTGCCCTCGGTCGTCGGGCAGGAGACGACGATCGTTCCGCTCTCCGCCAGGCGGCGGACGTCGTGCTCGTCCACGTGGATGCCGTGGATCAGGCTGGTGCGCGGGGCGAGGAACCCGGTGCGACCGAGCAGCTCGATCGGCGTGACGCCGTGCTCGGCGCGGCACTCCTCCAGCTCGCGCGGCTGCTCGTGGGCGTGGACGTGGCGCACGAGGCCGTGCGCGTCGGCGTAGGCGGCGATCGGCTCCAACCAGCTCGCCGGCACCGCGCGGACGCTGTGGGCTGCCACGCCGACATGGACCCCGACGCGCCCGGCGGCCCAGGCCCGGAGGGCATCGACGCGTGCGAGGTAGGTCTCGACGTCGGGGTCGCAGAAGCGCCGCTGGCCGGGCGTGGGAGGGAGGTTCCATCCGGCGCGGTGGTAGGCGGCGGGGAGCAGCGCGATCCGCAGGCCGGCCTCGAGAGCCGCCTCGGCCACGGCGATCGCCATCGCGTTCGGGTCCGCGTAGGGCGTCCCGTCCGGCTGGTGGTGGACGTAGTGGAACTCCCCGACGGCGCCGTAGCCGGCCGCCGCCATCTCCGCGTAGACGCGTCCCGCGGCCGCGCGCATCGACTCGGGGTCGTGCTCGCTCGCGAGGCGGTACATCGCCTCCCGCCATGACCAGAAGTCGTCCGAGGCGTGGGCCTCCGGCGCCGGCCGCTCGGCCGCCCCGCGCAGATCGCGCTGGAACGCGTGCGAGTGGGCGTTGACCATGGCGGGCAGCTCGTACGGGGTCATGCGAGGCGCTCCAGCGTCGTGAGGAGGGCGCTCGCCGCGACCGCCGCGTCTTCGAGGTCGACGTCCTCTTCAGGCGAGTGGCTGACGCCGGTCGCGTTGCGGACGAAGATCATGCCGGCCGGGATCCGCTGGGCGAGGATGCCGGCGTCGTGGCCGGCGAAGCAGACGAGCTCGGGCAGCCCGACCATCGCCGCCAGCACGGCCGGGTCGAACGCGACGCCCTCGGTGTGCGACGCGGTCGACAGCTCGATCGTCACGCCGGTCGCGGCCTCGAGCTCGGCGGCACGCCCGCCCAGCGCGGCGCGCCATGCGGTCAGCCGCTCCGGATCCGGCGTGCGGCCGTCGATCCACAGGCGCACGCTGGACGGCACGGTGGTGAACGCGTTCGGCTCGACGAGCAGCCGCGCGGCGGTGACGAGGAAGTCGGGGTCGCCGCCGGCGAGCTCGTCGGCCGCCACGATCAGGCGCGCCGCGGCGGCCAGTGCGTCCCGCCGCTCGCCGCGCCGCGTCGTCCCCGCGTGGTCGGCGCGGCCCGCGAACGCGAGCGCCAGCCGCATGCGCGAGGCGAGCGAGCGGACCGCGCCCGCCGGCGCGGCCAGGCGCTCGAGGTCCTGGGTCTGGTCGATGTGCAGCTCGACGAAGCCGCGCAGCCGCTCGAGCCACGCGGGCGCGTCGGCGAGCCGGGCGGGGTCGACGCCGGCGGCCTGCATCGCGTCGGCGAGCGAGACACCCTCGTCGTCGGTGCGGGCGAGCGCCTCGCGGGCGTCGAGCCGGCCGACCAGCGCGCGCGAGCCGAACGTCGGCGTGTTGAAGCGCGCGCCCTCCTCGTCGGCGAACGAGATCACCGCCACGCCCGGCATCCGCTCGGCCACGGCGAAGCCCGCCGCCACGCCGAGCGCCCCGTCGTAGCGCCCGCCGCGGCGCACGCTGTCGACGTGCGAGCCGGTGGCCCACCACGGCCCCGGCGTCGACGGCACGGCCCAGAGCGACCCGGCCGGATCGCGCTCCACCTGGAGCCCGGCGGCCCGCGCCTGCTCCCCGAACCAGCGTTCGGCGGCGCGCAGCTCGGGCGTCCACGCCAGCCGCGTCGTGCCGTCGTCGCCCAGCCCGATCGGCTCGAGGCCGGCGAGCCGCTCCCGCAGCTCGCCCGCGGTGATCGCGGTCACCGCTGCACCCGCCACGCCTGGTCCGGCCGGACCCACGCGACCTCGCCGGCGGAGATCACGACCGCGACGGGGTTGTGGCCGAAGCGGTAGGGGATGTGCTCGGCCGGGCCGTCGAGCACGATCACGTCGGCGCGCTTGCCCGGCTCGAGCGAGCCGAGCTCCTCGGACCGGTCGAGCACGTACGCGGCATTGAGCGTCGCGGCCAGCAGCGCCTCGCGCACGCTCCAGCCGTAGCGGCGCACGGCGAGGCCGATGATGACCGGCATCGACGCGATCGGCGACGTGCCCGGGTTGAGGTCGGTGGCGAGCACGCAGATCGCCCCGGCGTCGGCCAGCGCGCGCGCCGGCGGCAGGTGCTCGGCGTTCATCAGCTCCGCGCCGGGCAGCAGCACCGCCGCGCACTCCGACGCCGCGAGCGGCGCGACGTCGTCCGGGTGGATCACCGACAGGTGGTCGACGGAGCGCGCCTCCCACTCGAGCGCGACCGGCACCGAGCGCAGCGTCGAGAGCTGCTCG
>DATHJG010000732.1:0-5870 GCA_035489875.1 Solirubrobacteraceae bacterium
GCTCGGCGCCGAACTTGCGCGCCTGGTCGTGCGCGCGGCGGGCCAGGTCGGCGCCCGTCACACCTCCGGGGAACCCGAGGTAGTTCTCGATCCGCGAGCTCTGCCCGGCCTGACCGCCCGGCGCCTCCCGCTCGACGAGCACCGTGCGCAGGCCCTCGGACGCGCCGTAGACGGCGGCGGCGAGACCGGCCGGGCCGCCGCCGACGATGACGAGGTCGTAGAAGTCCAGTTCGGCCTGGGTGGGGAACCCGAGCAGTCCTGCCAGCTCCAGCGGCGTCGGCTTCTCGAGTACGGTGCCGTCGCGCAGGAACACGGCGGGCAGCCGGTCAGCGGCGATCCCGGCGATGTCGAGCAGCCGCTGCGCCTCCGGATCGCGCTCCAGATCGAGCCATTCGTACGGGACGCGGTTGCGCGCGAGCAGGTCGCGCGCCTCGTGCGAGCCGGGCGAGAAGCGGTGCCCGATCACGCGCGCCTCCGGGTCCGACAGCACGGCCGCGTCGGCCTGCCAGTCGCCGAGCAGGTCCTCGAGCGTCGGGTACAGCCGCTCCTCCGGCGGGTCCCACGGCTTCTGCAGGTAGTAGTCGATCTGCGCCTGGTTGATCGCGGCGATCGCCGCGTCGGTGTCCGCGTAGGCGGTCAGCAGCGCGCGCTTGGCCTTGGGGAACACGCCGCGCGCGTCCTCGAGCAGCTCGACGCCGCTCATGCCGGGCATGCGCTGGTCGGCGAGCACGAGCGCGAGCGCCTCGCCGCGCCGGCGCAGCTCGCGCATCAGCTCCGCCGCTTCGGCGCCCGAGCCGGCGCGCAGCACCCGGTACTCCTCCCCGAAGCGCCCGCGCAGGTCGCGCTGCACGGCCCGCAGGACCGGCGGCTCGTCGTCCACCACGAGCAGCGCGGGGCGCCGGATGGTGGCGTCGGGTGCGGTCACCGGTCAGACGGTAGCGGCCGCGCGGCGCGGTGACGTGGGCACGGCCGCATCCGGGTAGGCTCCCGATCAACTATGGGCGAGGACGTCTCGGCGACGGTCTTCAGCCGTGAGGACCGGCAGCGCTACCGCGACAAGGTCAAGCGCAACCTGGACGTCTTCGCGCGGATGCTGCGCGAGTCGCGCTTCGACGCCGAGCAGCGCTCGATCGGGCTCGAGATCGAGCTCAACCTGACCGACGAGGCCGGCGACCCCGCGATGGCGAACGCCGAGGTGCTCGAGAAGATCGCCGACGACGACTTCGTCACCGAGCTCGGTCAGTTCAACATCGAGATCAACATCCCGCCGCGGCTGCTCGAGGGCGAGGTGTTCGACGCGCTGGAGGAGCGGATCCGGGGGAGCCTCAACGAGGCGGAGGACAAGGCCCGCCTGGCCGGCGCGCACATGATGATCGTCGGCATCCTGCCCACGCTGCGCCAGGAGCACCTGCACGCCCGCACGCTCAGCGCCAACCCTCGCTACGAGCTGCTCAACGAGCAGATCTTCGCCGCCCGCGGGGAGGACCTGCAGATCTCGATCGACGGCGTCGAGCGGCTCTCGGTGTCCGCCGACTCGATCGCCCCGGAGGCGGCGTGCACGAGCGTGCAGCTACACCAGCTCGTCCACCCCGAGCAGTTCGCGCAGCACTGGAACGCGGCCCAGGCGATCGCCGGCGTCCAGCTCGCGATCGGCGCGAACTCGCCGTTCTTCTTCGGCAAGGAGCTGTGGCGGGAGACGCGGATCGCGCTGTTCGAGCAGGCGCCGGACACGCGCCCCGAGGAGCTCAAGGCACAGGGCGTGCGGCCGCGCGTGTGGTTCGGCGAGCGCTGGATCACGTCGATCTTCGACCTCTTCGAGGAGAACGTCCGCTACTTCCCCGCGCTGCTGCCGCTGTGCGAGGACGAGGATCCGGTCGCGGTGCTCGAGCGCGGCGACACGCCGACGCTGGCGGAGCTCAAGCTCCACAACGGCACCGTCTACCGCTGGAACCGGCCGGTCTACGAGGTCGTGCGCGGCCGCCCGCACGTGCGCGTGGAGAACCGCGTGCTGCCGGCCGGCCCGACGGTCGTCGACATCCTCGCCAACGCGGCGTTCTACTACGGGCTCGTGCGCGCGCTGGTGGAGAGCGAGCGCCCGATCTGGTCGCAGATGTCCTTCTCCGCCGCCGAGGACAACCTGCACGCGGGCGCGCGCGACGGCATCGACGCGCGGCTGTACTGGCCGGGCATCGGGGACGTCCCGGCGACCGAGCTCGTCCTGCGCCGGCTCCTCCCGCTCGCCCACGAGGGCCTCGAGCGCTACGACGTCGACCCGCACGCGCGCGACCGGCTGCTGGAGATCATCGAGCGCCGCTGCGTCGAGGAGACGAACGGCGCGACGTGGCAGAGCAAGACGTTCCGCCGGCTGTACGAGCAGAAGGGCCTCGACCGCGTGGAGGCGCTCCGCCGCATGACGGTCGCCTACCGCGAGCACATGCACGGGAACGAGCCCGTGCACACGTGGCCGTCGGACTAGGCCGGCCTGCCGACATAACGTGGTGTTGGTGCAACTTTATGCCGTATAGTGTCGGCTAGATGCCATCTAATAGTGAACGAGGGCGTGCCCTGCCACCGCCGGTCCGTCGAGCGTTGCGGCAGACGGCTGAGAACATCGCCGGCTGGCGGAAGCTGCGGGGCTTGACGCAGGCTCAACTGGCCGATCGCTCTGGCGTCTCTCGTGAGACGCTCATCCGGCTCGAGCACGGCGATGGCGGCGTGAAGATCGAGAACCTCTTGCGGGTCCTGCGGGCGCTCGGCGTGCTTGACGGTCTCGGGCGGGCGTTGGACCCCTACGAGAGCGACGTCGGCCGGCTGCGGGCTGACGAGCAGCTGCCGCAGCGGGTGCGGCCGCGCAGACTGACGGGTGGCAAGGATGGCTGAGGCCGAGGTGCTCGTCGACATCGGCGGCGATGAGCTGCTGGCGGGGCGGCTGTGGTCACACCGCCGCCGTCAGGCCGAGTCGGCGACGTTCAGCTACGCAACCGACTACCTCAAGCACCGTGACGCCTATGCATTGGATCCTGCGCTGCCGTTGGTCGCCGGCCAGCAGCAGACGCCGGTGGGACGCGCGATCTTCGGCGCGTTCTCCGACTGCGCGCCGGACCGGTGGGGTCGTCGGCTCATCCATCGAGCCGAACGGCAGTGCGTCAAGCGCGACGGCGGTGCGGCGCGGAGCTTCGGGGAGATGGATTACGTGCTCGGTGTGCGCGACGATCTGCGCCAGGGGGCGCTGCGCTTTCGCGATCCGGCAAGCGCGGCGTTCCTCGCGGAGCAGGACGTCGGCATCCCGCATCTGATCGACCTGCCCACGCTGCTCAACGCCAGCGATCGCTTGGAGCGAGACGAGGCCAGCGAGGTCGAGCTTCAGGCGCTGCTGAGCGGTGGTTCCTCTCTTGGCGGCGCGCGCCCCAAGGCGCACGTGCTCGATGCCGCGGGCCAGGTTGCCATCGCCAAGTTTCCGAGCCCGAGCAGCGACGAGTGGGACGTCACGCGCTGGGAGGCCGTAGCGCTCCGACTTGCTCGAGACGCCGGCATCCGCGTCCCCGACTGGACGCTCCACGTCATCGATGGGAAGGCGGTGCTCATCGTCGATCGATTCGATCGCGAGAACGGCCAGCGGATCGGCTATGTGAGCGCCATGACGATGCTGGAGCGCAGCGACGGCGACGAGGGCAGCAGCTACCTGGACATCGCGAGCGTGATCGAGGAGCACTCACCAGCGGCCAGCGATGACCTGCGGCAGCTCTGGCGACGGATCGCCTTCACGGTCTTGATCAGCAACACCGACGATCATCTACGCAACCACGGCTTCCTGCGCATGAGCACCGCCGGCTGGTCGTTGTCGCCCGCGTTCGACCTCAACCCCGATCCCCGGCCAGGACCGAAGCGGTTGAGCACGGCGATCGACGACACGACGATCGAGGCCAGGATCGACGTGCTGATGGACGTTGCCGGGATGTTCCGACTGACCATGAGCCAAGCCGGCCTCATCCTGCGCGACGTGCTTGCGGCCGTCGGCCGGTGGAGGGCGGTCGCGCGGGCCGCCGGCTTGGACGATTCAGCGATCGAGCAGATGACGCCGGCGTTCGAGCATGGACCGGTCCAAGCCGCACGCGATGTCGCGGCCGCCGTTCTCGTCTGAGGAGGGCTCGCTTGGAGGTCGCGCGGGCGCGAAGTCCGCCGCTACGGGACAGGCAGGCGTCGCGCAAGAGTGCCGTGCCCGCCGTCGTGCCCGCCCGATCCGGGCGGGGCGATCGTGTCCGGGTCCGGCGCCATGCGGCCGTCGGAGGTGCGAACGACGTGCGAGACGATCAGCGCCGGGCCGCGCGCGCGGCGGCGGAGCGAGACGCGCACGTAGGTGCGCGTGGAGGCCGGGAGGCGGAAGGCTGCGCTGCCGTCGTGCTCCAACCGCACGGTGCGGTGCGCGCGCCAGCGATAGCGCCAGCGCGCGTAGAGCTCGAGCGTCGCGACCATCCCCGCGGGCGCCGGCATCGCATGCGCCCGGACCGTCAGGCGGCGCTTTCCGCGCTGGAGCGCGAGGTGGAGGTCGACCCGGGCGGTGACGCGCGGCGTGACCGCCCGGCTCGCGCCGGCCGGGGTGGTGACGCGGTAGGCCGCGCCCTCGACCGCGGGCGTGGTCGTCGAGAACGTGCCGTCCGGGGCGGACGTCGCCACGGCGCCGGCCGCGACCCAGCCGCCGTCGGGCGCGGACCGCTCCACGCCGACCTGCGCGGTGCCGGCCCGCGTGCGGCCCGAGAGCGTCAGGGGCTCGCCGGCCAGCACGCCGTCGGGCGCCGCCGCCAGCGTCGCCGCGACCACGCTGAGGCTCCCGCTCATGAACGGGTGCAGCGTGCAGATGAACGGGTACTCACCCGGCTGCTCGACCGCCTGCGCCCAGCTCGTGAACCGCAGGATCGGGCCGGAGTCGAACACGCCGCCGCCGATCCGCACGTCGTGGGTGACGAGGTCGTCGTTGCGGAACGCGACGCGGTCGCCGGCGACCGAGGTCACGCTCGCCGGCTCGAAGTACTTGCCGGGCATCCGCACGTCGAGCTGGTCCGCGCCCGCCGTGGCGGGCGCCGCGCACAGGGCGACGGTCGCGGCGAGCGCGAGCCTCGCGCCGAGGCGCCTCACGGCCGCACCCGGTAGAGGCCGATCATGCCCTGCGCCATGTGCGCCTCGACGTGGCAGTGGTAGAGCCACGTGCCGGTCGACTGCTCCGTCCAGCGCACGCGGAACGACTCGGCCGGCCCGAGGCCGCGCGTGTCCTCCGGCGTGCCGCCGTCCGTGCGCCAGCGGTGGCCGTGCACGTGGAACGTGTGGAACTCGTCGCCGAACGCGATCACGTCCCACTGCACGCTGTCGCCGACGCGCGCCTCGAACACCGGCGTGTTGCCGACGAACGCGCGGCCGTTGATCGTCTGGAAGCCGTGCCACGGCGCGAACGCGACCACGTACTCGCGGTCGGCGCGCCGCTCGTGCCGCCCGGCGATCGAGAGCGCGCCGAACATCCCGCCGGCGATCGACTCCTCCATCGACGTCGAGTGGTCGTGGTAGGGCCAGACGCCGGCGGAGCCCGGCCCGGCGGTCAGCTCGTACGTGAACGTCTGGCCCGGCAGCACCCGGCCGCCCTTGCCCGAGTGCAGCGGCAGCCAGACGCCGTCGGACGACGGTCGGTAGTCGACGCCGTGGAAGTGCATCGAGTGCGCCTGGTCGTACAGCGTGTCGAGGTTCTTGAAGTGGATCCGCAGCTTGTCGCCGACCCGGGCGCGGATCAGCGGCCCGGGGATGGTGCCCGCGCCGGCGCGCCGCTCGGAGGCGAGCGGCAGCGGCTGCTTCCAGCCCTTCGCGTAGCGCTTGTAGACCACGGT
>DATHJG010000733.1:0-2213 GCA_035489875.1 Solirubrobacteraceae bacterium
CGATGCGGCGCGCGCAGGAGACCGCGCAGGGCATCAACGAGGTGCTCGGGCTCCCGCTCGAGACCGACCCCGACCTACACGAGCTCAGGCAGGCCGACGCGTTCTACGGCGCGGTGCCGGAGTTCGGCGAGACCGCGTCGCTCAACTGGATGCCGACCGCGCCGCGCGACTACGCCGAGCCGGGCGCGGAGTCGTTCGACGCGATGCTCGCGCGGGTCGTGCGCGTGCGCGAGCGGATGGAGGCGCGCGCGGGTGACGAGCGGATCCTGCTCGTCACCCACTACGGCTGGCTGCACTTCTTCCTCGGCCACACACTGTTCGGCGACGCGTTCGGCCCGGAGCACCTGCTCGGCCTCTGGCTCGCCGGCCACGCCAACACCGGGATCAGCCTGTTCGAGCGCCGCGCCCGGCGCATGGACGGGATGGACTTCTCCGGGTGGGGCCTGACCACCTGGAACGATCAGGCCCACCTGTAGGAGAACGCCCTACCAGCGCACGGCGCGCAGGTAGTTCAGGCCCGTCTGCGCCGTCTTGTACTCCGCGTTCTTCGGGTCGTCCGGGTGCGAGAGGAGCGGCCAGTCGTGCTCGATGATGAAGCGCTTGTCGAGGCGACGGCCCTGCCCCGCCGCGAAGATGTCGGGGAAGTCGATCGCTCCTGGGCCGACGTCCTCCCAGTCGTTCTCGTTCGGCCGGTCCTTCCACGTCTTGTCCTTCACGTGGTAGAGCGGGTAGCGCGCCGGGTCGCGGCTGAGGTAGTCGACGGGGCTCTCGCCGCCGACGACGATCCAGTAGAGGTCGAGCTCGAACTTGACGAGCGACGCATTGGTCTCGTCGAGCAGGATGTCGTAGAGCGGCGTGATGCCGTCGGCCTGCTTGTTCGCGAACTCGAAGTCGTGGTTGTGGTAGAAGAACTGCAGCCCGGCGGCCTGGGCGAGCTGCCCTGCCTCGTTGAAGCGCTGCGCGAGCTGCTTGTAGCGCTCGGTGTCATGCGGGCCCGGGTGCCACGCGACGCCGGTGAACTGCTGGCCGAGCGTGTTGGCGCCCTCGAGCGTCTTCTTGTACTCGTCCTTCCACGTCGTGCTGGCGTGGTCGAGGTTGAGCCCGTCATGACCGGACGCTGCGCGCAGGCCGGCGTCGTCGACCCAGCCGCGGACCTGCGCTGCCGTGAATTCGTAATAGCCCGCCATCTCGACCTCGGTGTAGCCGGCGCGGCCGAGCCAGTTGAGCACGCTGCGCACGGCCCGCCGGTCCCCGTTCGGCATGAGCCTGCGCAGTGAGTAGAGCTGGATGCCGATGCGATTGCTCGGGACGCTCCCGAGCGCGTTGCCTCCGGCCTGGGCTCCCGCCGCCGGCGCCCAGCTTCCGGCCGTCGCCGCCGCCGCGCCGGTGCCGATCGCGGCACCGAGGAACCGTCGCCGGTTCAGGTGATGCTGCATCTTGCTTCTCCTCCCGTAAGAAGTGGATGGCTGCGGGAAACTAACACGGGAGCTTCTGTCCGCATCTCGGCGGAAGTAATCCTCTGGTCAGAAGACGATCACGGGCGCGGCGCCGGAGCCGCGCCGAACCTACGCGCTGACGTCGCGGTTGCGCAGGAGCGCGATGCCGGCCGCGACGGAGATCGCCGAGTAGACCGCGAGCAGCAGGCCCGCCGGTAGCTGGTCGAGCGCGTCGGACGAGCTGGCCGTCCCGGCCACGGCGTTCGCCGCGCCGGTCGGGAACCAGCGGGTGATGACGTCCTCGAAGCCGGGGATGAGCGTCAGCAGCGGCTCGATCAGGAAGATCCACCCGAGCGCGCCGACGATCGCACCGACCTGGTTGCGGACCAGCGCGCCCAGGCCGATGCCGATCGCCGCGTACAGCGCCGACGCGGCCGTGTTGCCGGCGATCAGCTCGATCACCTCGGCGCTGTCGGTGGCGGTGTCGATGCCGCGCGACGAGAGCAGCGGCAGCACGAGCGCCGCGCAGAGCCCCGACGCGACGAGCCCGAGCAGCGCTCCCGCGCCGATCGCCGTGACCAGCTTCGCGAGCACGAGCCGCGCGCGATCGGGGATTGCGAGCAGGCTCGGCGTGATCGTGCCGTGCCGGAACTCGGTCGCCACGCTCAGGATGCCGAGCACGAGCGCGAAGATCTGGACGAGCCCGGAGATCTGGAGCAGGTCCGAGCCGGGCGTGTCGTTCGAGCCGAAGTCGCCCGCCAGCGCGCCGATCACGCT
>DATHJG010000734.1:0-2263 GCA_035489875.1 Solirubrobacteraceae bacterium
CGGCGGACGAGCCATCGGCGGCGGACCCGTCACCGCCGGCGGACGAGCCGCCGCCGCCCGAGGACGCGTCGCCGCCCGGCGTGCCGGCGACCGGCGCCGGCAGGCGCGCGATCGGCGGGCTGCCCGGCTCGACGTCGCCGACGTCGACGGTCGCGCCCGGCTGTTCGTCGAGGACGTCCTGGGCGGCCTTGCCGGTCACGCCGAGGACGGGCACGGTCACGCGGCCGGCCGGGATCGCCGGGAGGGGGCGGTTGCGCGGCTCGGCCAGCAGGACGGCGCGCGCGCCGGCGGCGGCCGCCGCGGCGGCGCGGGCCACCGGCTGGTCGCCCGCCCGGACGATCGCGAGCCGGCCGCGGAGGCTGCGCGCGTCCTCGGCCAGCAGCTTGGCCGGGTCGGTCGCGTCGACCGGCCCCGCGGTGGTCATCCCCCCGGCCGGCGGGGACCCGGAGAGCAGCGCGGCGCCGCGGGCGTCCGCGTTGCCGACCTCGAGATCGACGTGGGCGACCGCCTGCGGCGCCGCCAGCGCGGCCACGGCGAGCGCGTCGGGGGCGGTTGCCGGCGAGCCGATCGTGCCCTCCGGCCCGGCCGCCGCGCCCTCGCCGCCGGCGGGCGCGACCACGAGCGTGCCGAGGTCGGCGGCGCCCTCGACCGCGTGCGCCTCCGGCGAGTCGTCGAAGCCCGCGTACGGCGAGTTCACGCCGACGACCGCGATCGGCACGTGGTCGTCGGTGGCGCCGTCGCCATCGGGGTCGACGGCGCGCTCGAGGCCCGCGAGGAGCTGGTCGGAGATCGCGACGTCCTCGAGGCCGGCGCCCTGCGTGGCCGGCTGCAGCCCCGCGATCCGGATCGGCAGCACCCGCTCGCCCGCGGCGACCAGGACGCCCGCGAGCGCGGTCCCGCTCGTCTCCCGCCGCCCGCCGCGCGGGTCGGCCGCCGGCGACGGGTCGCGGTCGCGATCGACCGCGTCGTAGCCGGGATCGAGCCGGTTGGCGAGCAGCGGATGCGTGGCGTCGACCCCCGTGTCGAGCACCGCGACCGACGCGCCGCCGAGCGGCGCCGCCGCGATCGGCGGCGCCACGCCGGGCACGGTCGCCGGCTCCGCGGTCGCGGGGTAGAAGCGCCGCACCGGCTGGGCGGTCACGCCGAGCGAGGGGAGGTCGGCGAGGTCGCCGGTGCGCACGGTCGCGGCGAAGCCGTTGAACGTGCGCGCGTACGTGACCACGTCGGACAGCCGGATCCCGCGCGCGCCGAGGGCGGACCGCAGCGCCGCCGACTCGTCCTCGAGCGACTGCACGTAGGCGCGCTGGTCGCCGGGATCGGCGATCCCGGCCTCGCCGAGCGACGGCCGCGGCAGCGTCACGATCACCCGCGTCCCCTGCCCGCTGGGCTCGCGCGGCGAGCGGCCGTCGTACGGCACGGCGTCGGCGAGCGCCCGCGGAGGCGGGTCACCCGGCCCGCCGAGGAGGATCACGGCGACGACGACGGCGACGAGCAGCGCGAGCGCGACGCCGAGGATCGCGAAGTGCGAGCGAGGCGTCGCGTCCGGCGTCCCCGCCGCGGCCTCGTCCGCGGCGCCCTCCGGCGTCTCGTCCCCGTCGGCCATGCTGCTCAGGCGGCGCGGCGCCGGCGGCTCGTCGCGTACGCGTCCAGGTCGAGGTACGCAGGGTGCGGAAGCGGCTCGACCCAGCGGGCCGCCGAGCCGATCATCGCCGCGTTGTCGGTGCACAGCTCCGGCGGCGGCACGTGCACGTCGACCCCGAGCGCCTCGACCCGCGCCCGGAGCGGGCGGTTCGCCGCGACGCCGCCGCCGATCGCCAGCTTCGCACGCGGCTCGTCCGCCAGCGCGCGCTCGACCCGTAGCACCAGCGCCTCGACGATCGCGCGCTCATACGACGCGGCGAGGTCGGCCGCGCGCCGCACGGTCTCCTCCTCCCCCAGGTCGCGCACCGCGTAGAGCAGCGCCGTCTTGAGCCCCGCGAACGAGAAGTCCAGCCCCGCCACGCGTGCCGCGGTCGGGAAGTCGAACGCCGCCGGATCGCCCTCGAGCGCGAGCCGCGACAGCGCCGGCCCGCCCGGATAGCCGAGACCGAGCAGCCGCGCGCCCTTGTCGAACGCCTCGCCTGCGGCGTCGTCGAGCGTCCGCCCCAGCACCTCGTAGCCGCGGTGGTCGGTGACCCGCGCGAGCAGCGTGTGGCCCCCGGACGCGATCAGACAGAGGAACGGCGGCTCGATCGGGTCCGGCGCGAGGAAGTTCGCCGCGACG
>DATHJG010000735.1:0-2739 GCA_035489875.1 Solirubrobacteraceae bacterium
GGGTGGCGGCTGGTCGCAGTGCTCGGGGTTTCGGGTCGAGTAGCGCCACGTCAGGCTCCGGTCCTGTCTCGGTGAGTTGCTTGCAATTCCACCGTCGCGCCCGATGGGCATCCCGCGCATCCGTTGATCCACGCGCACGCCTCCCTAGTCGTGTGGGTGACTCCGCGACGCGGGCTGGGTGAACTCAGGCGAGCCCGGTCGCGTCGCCGTCAGCGGCGAGGACGCGGTGGAGTTGGGTACGTGACCGGATGCCGAGCTTGGCGAAGATCTTGCGCAAGTGGTATTCGACCGTGCGTGGGCTGAGAAACAACCGGGCGCCGATCTCAGGATTGGAGAGTCCGTCGCGGGCCAGCCGGGCGATCTGGGCCTCCTGAGGGGTGAGCGGGTCGCCGGTCTCGACGGTCCGTTTGCGGGCGGTTTCGCCTGCGGCCAGCAGCTCACGCGAGGCGCGCTCGGCGCACGCGTCCATGCCGATCGCGGTGAACATCTCGTGGGCCGTGCGCAGCTGCTCGCGTGCATCGAGCGAGCGGCGCTCGCGGCGCAGCCATTCGCCGTACACCAGGTGCGCGCGGGCGAGCTCCACGCGGATTCGGCTGCGGCCCAGTCGCTCGATCGCCTCACGGTAGAGGCTCTCGGCGACCTCGCCCCGGCTGAGCATGGCGCGTGATCGCGCCTCGATCCCCAACGCCCAATCAGTGCCGCTGGGGCGCGTGGTCTCCGCGAGCCGCTGGAGGCCGTCGGCTGCGGACTCGGCGTTCCCGCTGCGGGCGGCTGCCTCGACGAGCTCGGCCAGCGCCCAGGTGGAGAACCGCAGCTCCTCGGGATACTCGGTGGCCTGCAGGGCAGCCGCCAGCGCGTCCTCATAACGGCCAAGGCCGTTGTGTAGCACCGCGCTCACCCAGTGCGTGAACGTCAGCACGAGTCCCTGCCTGCGTTGCATCGCGTCGGCGCCGGCGGCGTCGATCAGTTCGGTGGCGTCGGCCTCGAGGCCTCGCCACGCGGCGAGCAGTAGGTCGGAGTAGGGCGCAAAGTGGCTGCCGGTCGCGTCGGTGACCGCCCGCGCCTCCTCGACCAGCGACGCGGCGGCACCGAACTCGCCGGCAAACACGAGCAACCCAGCCCGATTGTTCAAGGAGATCGGGAGGACGGCCAGCGCGCCCGCGTCGCGGGCGAGCTCCACTTGTCGGCCGGAAAGCACATCCCAGGCCTCGTCGTCCCACAAGTCCGTGGCAGCGTGGGAGGCCAGCCAGAACCAGCGCATACCCCCGTCTCGGGAGACGACGAATCGGCGGAAAGCGGTGAGCGCGCGCTTCAGCGTCAGGGCGCCAGCGGCGTGGCCTTCGGTGAGCAGGAGTGCGATTCCGTCCAGCAGCAGATCGAGCGCGCCCGGCGGTTCCACTGCTGGATGCGCCCGACGCGCCGCCTCAGCCACCTGCAGAATGCCGACGCCACCGCCGAGACGGCCGGCGAACAGTGCGGCGGAAAGCGCGTCTAGGTAGGTTTCCCGCGCCAGCGTGACATCGAGCGGCGCGAGCCGTTCGGCGGCGTCGAGTAGCAGTGACGGAGCGTCGCTCCCGCGGTTGGCGGCGAACGCGATCTGCGCGCGCAGCAACTCCGCCCACGCACTCTGGAGCTCGTTGAGTGGCCCCGCCTCCGCCGCCCCGAGCAGTTGCAGCGCCGCGTCGAATGCACCGGCGTGAAGTTTGGCCCGTGCTGCGTCCAAGGCCCGTGTCGCCCTGCGCGTCGGCTCTTGCGTCAAAGCGGTCGCTCTCTCCAGGAACGCGGCCGCCGCGGCCAGACCCCCACGTGCCCGCGCCCGGCCTGCCGACCGCTCGAGCTCCGCGGCGACCTCCTCGTCGGGCCCTGGCGCCGCCTGAGCCCGATGCCAGGCGCGGTGATCGGGGTCAAGCTCGGGATCGGTCGCCTCTGCCAGCGCGCGATGTACGCGTTGCCGCTCGTCCAGCTTCGCGGTCCGGTATATGGCGGAGCGCACGAGCGGATGACGAAACCGCACATCCCGGACGCCGAACTCGAGCAGGCCGGCCGTCGCCGCGGGCGCCGCCGCCTCGGGTCCGATCCCGAGCCGAGTGGCCGCGCACCATACCAACACCGCATCACCGATCGGGTCCGCCGCCGCCAGGAGCAACAGCAGCTGGCTTGCGGTCGGCAGGCCCTCCAGCCGCCGCAGGAAGTTATCCTCGATCCGACTCGACAGTGGAAGTGCGTTCGGCAACCCGAATCCCCCGGCCAGCTCGGCCGCCGACGCCCCGCGCGGCAACTCCAACAACGCCAGCGGGTTACCGCGCGTCTCGGCGATGATCCGATCACGCACCCGCGTATCCAGCGGCCCAAGGATCACGGTCCCCAATAACGCCCGCGCGTCATCACTGGACAGCCCTTCGACGACCAGCTCCGCCAGGCCTTCCATCTCCCGTCCTGGCTCCCGCGCGGCGAAGACCATCACCACTGATTCGGCCCCGAGTCGTCGTGCCACGAACGCCAACGCCTGCGCGGACGCCCGATCCAGCCACTGCGCATCATCGATGAGGCAGAGCAGCGGTCGCTCTTGCGCTGCGTCGGACAGGAGGCTCAACACTGCCAACGCGACGATCAACCGATCCGGCGCCTCGCCGCCACTGAGCCCGAACACCACACCGAGCGCGTCGCGTTGCGGGCCTGGCAAGCGGTCGCGCTTGTCAAGCATGGGCGCGCACAGCTGATGCAACCCGGCGAACGCGA
>DATHJG010000736.1:0-2094 GCA_035489875.1 Solirubrobacteraceae bacterium
CTGCGTGGCTTCGCCCCTGACCTCGGGCGGCTCCGGTGATCAAGGCGACCGTTCCCTCTAGACGACCCATGATGTGCTCCTTGATTGGCTGGGATTACGTCTTGGAACCGTGCTCGCGTTGATGCCGTCATGGCGTCTAGGAGCTGCCTAGTCAGCATCCACAGACACGTATGGGCACGTCTGGGAGATCGTCTGATCCCGCGAGACTTGGCCGGTCGAACGGGCTGGGCGCCCCTGTGACACCCGCAATCGGGAGACGCTCTTCAGGGCTCGCTCGATCGCTGCCCTGTTCGGCGGGTCGGTGACCTTGCCGGTCGTTGCCGAGAACACGATCTGCGAGTCGACCCCGTCACCTCTGAGAAGTGCCTAGTCGCGGTACCTAGCTCCACCCCCGGTCTGGTATGTAGACGAGAATAGTCAGGGTTTCAGCGCACCGCTTCGGTCAGTGCTTCGAGTCCCGCCACGCCGCCGCCCGCGATCAGGACCTCGCATGGGCTGCCGCGTGCGGTATCCGGGCGCGTCGACTTAGGGATTCGCGCGCCGCAGGTCGGATAGCGGGTCCTCGTCGCAGGCACGCTGCGGCGGCTTGCGACGCGAGTGGTCAACGGAGGGCTTGGGCGCCGGCTCGTCGCCTCGCACGGCCAGCGCGGACTCGCCATGGCCGAGCACGCATTCCGGATCGGGCCCGTCGAGGGGCAGGCCGGTGAAGAACTTGGCGGCCATGCAGCCGCCGCGGCAGGAGTCGAAGAACTGGCAGCTCATGCAGGCGCCGCCGGTCTGCGGGCTGCGGAGCTCCGTGAACAGCTCGGACTCGCGCCACACGCGCGTGAACCCACCGGGTAGTCGGACGTTGCCGGCCAGGAACGCATTGTGGATGGCGAACGGACACGCGTACACATCGCTGATCGGATCGACGAGACACACGACGCGCCCAGCGCCGCACAGGTTCAGGCCGGGCAGCGACTCACCGTAGGCCGCCAGGTGGAAGAACGAGTCGCCCGTCAGCACCTCCTCGCCATGTGCGAGCAACCACTCGTACAAGTCGCGCTGTTGCCCAGCGGTGGGGTGGAGGTCCTGCCAGACGTCGGCGCCACGACCGGACGGGCGGAGCCGTGTGATCCGCAGCTGTGCGTCGAAGGCGTCGGCGATCGCCTTGAAGTCGTCGAGTTGCGAGACGTTCTCGCGGGTGACGACGACGGAGATCTTGAACCCCTGGAAGCCAGCGTCGGCCAGGTTGCGCATCGCCCGCAGCGCGGTGTCGAACGAGCCGGGCCCGCGAATGCGGTCGTTGACCTCCGCGGTCGCGCCATCGATCGAGATCTGCACGTCGACGTAGTCGCTCGCGGCCAGGCGACGTGCGATCTCGGGCGTGATGCGACTGCCGTTGGTGGAGAACTTGACGCCGACCTGGTGCGCAGTGGCGTAGTCGACGAGCTCCCAGAAGTCCGCGCGAACGGTCGGCTCGCCACCGCCGATGTTGACGTAGAACACCTGCATCGCCTGGAGCTCGTCGATGACCGCCTTGCACTCCTCAGTGGAGAGCTCGCGGGGGTCGCGCCGCCCCGAGCTCGAGAGGCAGTGGACGCACGCGAGGTTGCATGCGTACGTCAGCTCCCAGGTGAGGCAGATCGGGGCGTCGAGGCCCGTCTCGAACTGGTCGATCAATCGTCCGGGGGCGGCGGCGCTCACGTCGCGCTCCTCTCCATGATCATGCCGGTCTGCGCGAGCGTGCTCAGCGCCTGGCTGTAGGCCGGCAGCTCCGCTTCGCTGACGCCCGCGGCCAGGCACGCGTCGCGGCCCGTCGGCTGTGCGGCCAAGGCGCGGACAACCGCGAGCAACTTGCGGCTCTTGAGGAAGGACAGGCGGCGCGTGCCGAAGTGGTAGGCCAACGCGCCGAACGGCTCGGGCCGGAGCGCCACTTGGTCGTTGAGCGTCCACGGGCGCTGGAGGTCGATGGCCATGGCGCTAGTACACCCCGCACATGCCGTCGATCGAGACGTCCTCGACGAGCAGGTCCTCCTCGACCAGCTTCCGGTCGTCCTCCACGAGCGGTACCTCCGGCTCCCGCGTCGCGGGGACGGTGACGGCCGGTGT
>DATHJG010000737.1:0-3920 GCA_035489875.1 Solirubrobacteraceae bacterium
TGCCCGAGGGTGTCGCGGTAGAACGTAAGGGCGGCCGAGAGGTCGTCAACCGAGAATCCCGAGAAACCGCCGGTGGTCGTGAGCATGAGTGCCTCCGCGAGTCCATGCGCGCACATGGATTTCATGTGTACACTGTCCACAATGCCACAGCCGTGAACAGCCGTCCACCCGGAGGAGGCACCTCGTGAGCATCGCGCACCGCACCACCTATCGTCACGGCGACCTCCGACAGGCGCTCCTCGACGCCGGTGTCGACATGGCCCGCGAGGGCGGTCCGGATGCCGTCGTCCTGCGCGAGGCGACGCGGCGTACCGGGGTGTCCCCCAACGCCGCCTACCGTCACTTCTCCGACCGCGATGCGCTCGTCGCCGCGGTGAGCGATGCGGCGTCCGGCGCCGCGGCCGCCGCCATCGAGGCCGAGTGGGACCAGGTCTCCACCACCTCCCCCGTCGAGACGGCGCGCGCGCACCTGCGCGCTGTCGGCATCGGGTACCTGCGGTTCGCGCGCGACGAGCCGGGGCTGTTCCGCGCCGCGTACACGGTGCCGTCGAATCTCGAGCAGGCCTTCAGCCCAGCCAAGGCGGGACCGGGCGGCCGCACCCCCTTCCAGTTGCTCGGCATCGCGCTCGACGAGATGGTCGACGCGGGAGTCCTGCCTGCCGACCGGCGGCCGGGTTCCGAGCTCTGCGCCTGGGCGGCCGTGCACGGACTCGCGATGCTCGTGCTCGAGGGACCGCTGCGCGACCTCGACGAGGTCACCCTCCGGCAGGCAGGCAACCGCCTCATCGACATGGTGGGCCGCGGCCTCTGAACTCCGCCGGAATCGCTCCCGCGAGTCGGGCGGGATTAGGCTGGAACGCAGCATGAAGCCGCTCACCGAAGCCGACATCCGGGGCTCGTTCGTCAACGCGAGCCCGGTCGAGGCGCTCCGGATGCCGCTGCCCGGGCTGCACGAGATGTACTGGGACGACCGCGAATATCTCGGATGGCGCGACCCCGGATCTCCGCAGCGGGGATACCTCGTCTCGTGGCGCGACGGTCGCGCGATCGGGATCGTGCTGCGCGCGGCCGAGGTGCGGTTGCAGGCGGGAGCGGCGATCTGCTCGCTCTGCAATACGCCTCAGCCGGCCAGCCAGGTCACGATGTTCTCCGCGACGCGGGCTGGCGACGCCGGCCGCCGCGGCGACACGGTCGGCACCTACATCTGCGCCGACCTCGCGTGCTCGCTGCTCATCCGCATCGCGCCACCGCAGTACGAGATGCAGCCCTCACCTGACGAGGTCATCGCGGCGCGCGCCGCCGGCCTCCGTGCCCGGCTCGACGCCTTCACGGGACGCGTGCTGCAGGACGCCGCCTAGCGCTCCCGCGCGGAGCCCGCCACGCGACGGACCTCCTCGATGAGACCCGGCAGCACCCTGTTCATGTAGCGCCCCCAGAACAGCACGACGATCAACCGCACGACCCAGCCGCGCTTGGGCTGCGCGTGGAAAGTGTAGGTCCACCGGATCCGGGTGCCCTCGACCGAGGCGTCGAAGTCCCACTCGGCCTCGGCGAACGCCACGAGGGAGCCGAAGCGCCCGCTGAAATCGCCGAGCCGATAAGCGAACCGGCGAGGCGCATCCACCTCGGTCAGGCGCTCGACGACCGTACTGCCGTCGCCGAGCTCGAGCGTGCGGCTCTGACCCGCGGCATCCCACGCGCCGGTCTGGGCCCGCACGGAGACGACGGCGGGCAGCGGCCCCGACCTCGGATAAAAGCGAGTCGGATCGCTCGGCGTCACGATCGCGAACGTGCGATCGGGCTTCGCGGGCGCGAAGCCCTCGGCGCGGGCTGAGCTGGCCATGTCGGGGTGGGTAGGCGAGCCGGAGGCGGTCGGCTAGTCGAACTTCTCGAGCAGGTGGAACGGGATCGCGAGCGACCCCGCGACCGCAAGCAGGCCGGCGAAGAACAGCACCATGTCCCAGCCCGCGGGGACCGCGAACGCGTACCCGAACAGGACGAACGATCCGACGAACAACCCGAGAGCCACCAGGAAGGCGAAGATCTTCATGGCTTCACCCTAGCGGCGGAAGCCATCCGTGCGGCCGCCTCGCCGATGGCGGCGACCACCTCGGGATCGGCCTCGATCTCGTACCTCCAGCCCTC
Organism: Solirubrobacteraceae bacterium; assembly: GCA_035489875.1. Taxonomy (GTDB): domain Bacteria; phylum Actinomycetota; class Thermoleophilia; order Solirubrobacterales; family Solirubrobacteraceae; genus DASQMT01. The sequence continues at coordinate 2,146 of DATHJG010000737.1, forward strand.
CGGGATGTAGGCGAGCGCACCGACGATGTCGGCGACCATCCGGCCGCCGATCGGCCAGCGCGTGCGGTCGTCGCCAACGGGCGTCGCTCCGCGCGACCAGGCGCCGAAGTACTCGTGCATCTCGGCGAACGGGCGATCGATGATCGCGTCCCCCACCAACGGCGACGGCACGGAGGCGACAGCCACCCGCACGTACTCGGCTGCATCCTCATCCGGGAGCTCGCGCGGTGTGAACCGTGCCCGCGTGGAGACCAGGCGGCTCAGCCGGTCGACCCGGAACGTGCGCCAGTCCTCGCGCTGCAGGTCCCAGCACAGCAGGAACCAGTGCCGATCGGCCGGCACCAGGGAGTACGGCTCCACGAGGCGGTCGCTCTCGACGCCACCGGCGGCCGTGTAGTGGAAACGGATCCGCTCGGTGTCGCGGCAGGCGAGCGCGAGAGAGGCCAGCAGTTCCGCATCGACGGCCGGCCGATCGCGACGCATCGGCTGCACCGTCGCGGCGAGCGCGTTCACGCGGCGGCGCAGGGCCGGCGGCAGCACCTGCTCGAGCTTGGCGAGCGCGGTCAGCGTCGTGTCGCCGCCATCGGTGAGCGCCTGCGTCGCCGCGAGGCGCAACCCGATCGCCATGGTCACGGCCTCGTCGTCGGTGAGCAGCAGCGGCGGGAGCGCGGCGCCAGCCTCGAGCCGGTATCCGCCCGCCACCCCGGGCAGCGACTCGATCCGGTACCCGAGATCGCGCAGCCGCTCGATGTCCCGGCGCAGCGTGCGCGAGGTGACACCGAGCCGGTCGGCCAGCTCGACGCCCGACCAGTGCCGGTGCGTCTGCAGCAGGTTGAGCAGCGAGAGGGCTCGGGAGGTGGTTTCGGACATGACGACATTCTGCTCGCCATTGCGGACAGAACCTGTCCGCATCACTTTCTACCCTGACGTCATGACGACAGACACCATCATCTCCGCCCGAGGTCTCGGCAAGCGGTTCACGGTCAAGAAGCAGATCGTGGATGCCGTGGTCGACCTGAACCTCGACGTGGCGCGCGGCGAGCTGGTCGCCTTCCTCGGCCCGAACGGCGCCGGCAAGTCGACCAGCCTCCGGATGCTGACCACGCTCCTCCCTCCCACGACCGGCACCGCCACCGTGGTCGGCGCCGACATCCGCACCGACCCGTCCGGCGTCCGCAGCCGGATCGGCTACATCGGCCAGGGCTCCAGCGGTGGCCACAACCAGCGCGTGCGCGACGAGCTGCTCAGCCAGGGCGCGTTCTACGGGATGGGCCGCGCGGCGACCCGCCGTCGCGCCGACGAGCTGCTCGAATCGCTCGACCTTGCGCCGCTCGCGAACCGCGGCGTGATGGCGTTGAGCGGCGGGCAGAAGCGCCGGCTCGACATCGCGCTCGGCCTCATCCACGCGCCGGAGCTGCTGTTCCTCGATGAGCCTTCCACCGGGCTCGACCCGCAGAGCCGGGCGAACCTCTGGCAGCACTTGCTCGAGCTGCGGCGCCAGCACGGCACGACGCTCTTCGTGACGACGCACTACCTCGAGGAGGCGGACCGCTTCGCCGAGCGCGTGCTCGTCATGGACCACGGCCGGGTGATCGCCGACGACAGCGCCGCCGCCCTCAAGACGACGCAGGCGCAAGACGTGATCACTCTGGGGTTCCCGGATGCCGCGGCGGCCCGAGCGGCGAAGCCGGTGGTCGAGCTTGCCGAGACCCGGTCTGTCGAGCCGGTGGTCGAGCCTGTCGAGACCCACGACGGTGCAACCCTCGAGCTCCGCG
>DATHJG010000738.1:0-3751 GCA_035489875.1 Solirubrobacteraceae bacterium
TGATGTAGCTCGCATGCGGCCCTGCCAGGAACACCACGGCGTCGGCGATCTCCTCGGGCTCCGCCGGACGTCGCAGCGGTGTGTCTCGACTGCAGAGCCAGTACGCGTCGTCGCGCGAGGCGCCCCACGCCTCCGCCACGACGCTCATGTCCTCGTCGCCCATCGGCGTTCGAACCCACCCCGGGCAGATGCAGTTCGCGCGCACCCCTTGTGGACCGTAATCGTTGGCCAAGCAGCCGGTGAGCATGATCAGGCCGGCCTTCGACGTGCAATAGGAGGCCGAGGCCGGCCCGGCCAACCAACCGCTCGTGGAGCTGATGTTGACGATCGATCCGCGCGCCTCGATCAGATGCGGGAGCGCCGCGCGGGCGAGCAGGAACGGCCCCGTGAGGTTGATCCGAATCGTCGAGTCCCAACCCTCCGGGGTGTCGTCGCCGACGGTTGCGCTCGTCCCGACACCGTGGTTGCAGACCAGCGTGTCGAGGCGCCCGAACGCGGCGACCGCGCCGGCGATCGCTCTGGCCGAGCCCTCGGGCGTCCCGACGTCCGCCGAGACGGTCACCGCGTGCCCACCGCTCGCGGCGATCTCATCCGCCGTGTCATCGAGCGGTCCCGGCCGCCGACCCACGAGTGCGACCCGGTAGCCGGCCTGCGCCAACCGAACGGCGCTCGCCCGCCCGATCCCCGTTCCTGCTCCAGAGATGAGTGCCGCCAGCTGTTCGTTCGCCATTCGATCCTCCTTCAATCCTGTGCGCGCAATTCCTTCCGCATGCGCGCTGGCCGCCGACCTACGACTCGGGCCGCTCGGGCTCCTCCTCGGCGAGGATCCGGTACAGCTTGCGCCGCGTCTCGGCGAGCACCTCCTTGGCCTCCTGCTGCTGGGCCTCGCTGCCCGAGTGGGTGAGCTGGAAGAGCGCGCCGCCGATCTGGCGCATCGCGCCCATCAGCTCCCACGCGCCCTGGGCCATGTCGCCCTTGACGGCGTCCCAGGGCGTGCCGAGCTCCTCCGCGTGCGCCTCGACGTACTCCCGGCCGTCGTCGGTGAGCGTGAACGCCTTGCGGCCCTCGCCCTCCGGGCGGACCAGGCCCTCGTCCTCGAGCTGCTGGAGCGCCGGGTACACCGAGCCGGGGCTCGGGCGCCAGACGCCCTCCGAGCGGTGCTCGATCTCCTGCATGAGCTGGTAGCCGTTGCGCGGCTCCTCGGCGAGGAGCACGAGCAGCGCCGCGCGGACGTCGCCGCGCCTCGCACGCGGGCCGCGCGGCGGGCCGAAGCCGGGGAACCCGAACGGCGGCCCGGCGCCGCGGCCGCCGCGGTGGCGCGGGCCGTGCTCGCGGCCGCCCATCGCGAACCAGCGGAACAGCTCGGGACCGACCTTGGGATATCCGTGGTGACCGTGCATCGCGCGCCTCTCTTTCGTCCGTACCGCGATGCGTCAACGATATATCGGAACTGTTCGGGCGTCAAGCAGGCGCGCTCACGGCGCGAGCAGCACCTTCGTCACCCGGTCCGGCTCGTCGACGAGGGCGCGGAACGCGTCCGCGCCGTGGGCGAGCGGGACGACGTCGAGCCACGCGTCCGCGACCGGGTCGGCCCGCAGCAGCTCGAGCGCCGCCGCGAAGTCCCGGCGCAGGTACGCGAAGTGGCCGCGGATCCGCACGCCGCGCCGGACGGCGTCCGCCAGCGGCAGCGCGACGGTCTCGTCGCCGAGCCCGAGCACCGTGACCTGGCCGCCGCGCCGCACGGCCGCCATCGCGCTCGCGACGGTGGCGGCGAAGCCGGCGGCGTCGAGCACGAGGTCGAACGCCTCGGCCTCGGCGTCCTCGGGCCGCTCGAGCACCTGTGAGGCGCCGAGCTGCTGCGCGAACCGCCGGCGCCCGGCGAGCGGCTCGGCCACGGACACGTCGGCGCCGGCCGCGCGCGCCGCGTAGACGGCCAGCAGGCCGATCGGTCCGGCGCCGATCACGAGCACGCGGTCGCCGGGCGCGACGCCGTCCTGTCGCAGCGCGGCGACGGCCACCGCCAGCGGCTCCGTGAGCACGGCCAGGCGATCGGGCACCGCGCTCGGCACCTCGACGAGCGACGAGTCCGGGACCGACAGCGCGCCCGCGAACACGCCGTCGCGGTTCAGCCCGAGCAGCTCGCGCCGCTCGCACAGGTTCTCCGCGCCGGCCAGGCACGAGCGGCAGGCCCCGCACGTGAAGAGGGGGAACAGGACGAACCGCCCGTCCCGCCCCTCCACGCCGCCGACCGCCTCGTGGCCGAGCACGAGCGGCGGCCGCCGCGGGCCTGGGTGCCCGCGGTAGCCGTGCAGGTCCGAGCCGCAGATCCCGGCGAGCGCGACGTTGAACACGGCCTCGCCGGCGCCGGCCTGCGGCGCGGCGCGGTCGTGCACCTCGAGCCCGGTCCCGCCGGTCCAGACCAGCGCCGTCGTGGACGGCGCCCGGACCTCGGCCCAGGCGCCGTTCGGCGACGTCACGGCTGGGACTCCGCCCACTGGTCGTACGCCTTCTTGATCTCGGCGAGCGCCTTCTCCGGCGTCTCCTGGCCGGTGAACGCGGCAGCGTTCATGCGGTAGAAGACGTCGTTGACCTCCTGCGGCATGATGCTGTCGAACGGGAAGATCAGGAACTCGTCGCCCTTCCCGGTCGCGTCGGACGTGCTCTTCGCCTGCTGGCGCAGCAGCGGGTTCTCGATCACGCTCTGGTCCGCGTCGGCGTGGTTGGACGGCTCGGTCTGGTTGAACGCGACCGACTTGTCGAGCTCGTCGCGGCTCAGGACGAACTTCACGAACGCCATCGCCGCATCCTTGTTGTCCGAGTAGTTCGTGACCGCGAGCGCGCTCGCCGGGCCGCCGGTCCGCGCGCCCACCAGCTTCGAGCCCTCGAGCACGGGGATCGGGAACGTGACCACGTTCTTCGCGCCCAGGTTCTTCACCAGGTCGCCGTCCTGCCAGTCGCCCGAGATGAAGCAGGCGCCCTCGCCGCCCATGAACTTGTTCGTGCCGTCGGCGTCGGTGAGCGACCCCGCGTCCTTGTTGGTCAGCCCGCGCGAGTAGAGCTCCGCGAATTTCTGCAGGCCGGTGAGCATCGCCGGGTCGTCGACCGGCCGCTCGCCGTTGCGCATCGCGAAGAACCCGTCGGTGCCGATCGTGCCGCCGACCAGCGCGCCCAGCACCCAGGCGCCCATGTAGCCCTCCTGGTTGCCGGTGATGACCGGCGTCTGGCCGCCGTCCTTGACCTGCTGGAGCACGTCGAGGAACGCCTCCCAGGTCTCCGGCGGCGTGTCGATCGCGACGCCGGCCTTGTCGAGGTTCTCCTGGTTGCAGAAGACCTCGAAGTAGAGCCCGGCGCCGTACGGCGCGGCGAGCAGGTCGCCCTCGGGGTCGAAGTTCGCCCGCACGGTGTCCCAGCCGCTCAGGGCCGCGATCTCGTCGGCCGTCCAGTAGTCGTTCTGCGGCTCGAGGAAGTCGGCGAACGAGTTGACCATGCCGCCGGTGTAGAGCGTGGTGACGTCCGGGCCGTTGCTGGCGATGCTCGCGGCACGGAACGCCTGGTCGGCCTGGCCGATGTCGGCCGGCTGCTTGACGAACTTGATCTTCACGTTGGGATGCGCGGCCTTCCAGTCGGCCAGGAGCTGGTCGGACCACTCGTCGCTGAGCGAGAGGATGCTGCGATCCCAGACGGTCAGCGTCATCGGCTCGGTCGGCTCCTCGAACTTCCAGGCCGACGCGGCGCCGGTCGCCGGCGCTCC
>DATHJG010000739.1:0-2100 GCA_035489875.1 Solirubrobacteraceae bacterium
TGCGGGCAGATCCTGCTGGACGGTCGTGCTCATTGGTGCTCCCCTGTGGTGGTGTCGAGGCCGGACCGGAGTCCGCTTACCTTTCGTGAGCAGGGTAGCGTGCCGGACCGCGGTCCGCAAGGCCCAACCGGACTGCGGTCCATTATGCGCTCGGCGCCGCGACGAGGCCGCGGCCCAGGAGGTCGCGGAAGCGGCCGATCGAGTCCGCGACGCCCTCGTGCAGCGGCGTCGCCGGCGCGTCCGTGTCGCCCACGCCGGAGGGGAAGGGCAGCACGACGGGCTCGTACGCGATCTCGGCCCCCGGAGCGGCGGCGCGGATCGCGGCGATCAGCTCGTCGGTGTGAACCGACGGCCCGCCGATGTCGCGGAGGCTCGCGCCGCGCCCGTCCGCCCGCGCCGCCGCGACGAACGCCGCGGCCACGTCCGGCGCGTACTGGAGCTGGTACGCGCCGCCGAACGGCATCGTGTAGGCCTCGCCCGCGGCGGCGGCGAGCATCGCGGTCGTCGGTGCCGACGTCACGCCCTGGTCGCGGCCGGGCCCGTACACCGTGTGCGGGCGGAGCCCGACGCTGGGCGTCTCGCGCTCCTGCGCGTACACCGCGGCGGTGCCCTCGTTGGCGCGCTTGTAGACGCCGTACAGGGTGCCCGGAGCCCCCTGCATCGCGGGCGCGGCGCCGTTGGCGTCGTCGAGCGCGTCGTACGCGGCGACCGACGAGGCGTACACGACGGGACCCATCCGGTCGCGCCGGCGGGCGACCGCCTCGAACACGTTGACCGTCCCGACCACGTTGACGCGCGCGCCGAGCGGCGGGTCGGCGCGGCAGAACGGGACCTGCAGCGCGGCGAGGTGGATCACGTGCGTGATCGCGTGCTCGTCGAGCGTGCGCTCGAGCGCGTCGAGGTCGGTGATGTCCCCGCGGACCTTCGTCAGGCCGGCGATCGCGGCGTCGTCGAGCACGAGCCGCAGCCGGTGGTCGTCGTCGGACGCGTCGAGCGCGACGACGGGCGTGGCCTCGCGCGTGAGCCGCGCGACGACCCACGCGCCGATGCAGCCGTTGGCGCCCGTCACCAGGAATCGCTCATCCATGCGCGGCAGCGTATCTCCCCGGCGCGCGCGCCAGCGGCGCGGAGATACCATCCCGCGCCGCATGTTCACCAAGGTCCTCGTCGCCAACCGCGGAGAGATCGCCGTGCGTGTGATCCGCGCGCTCGACGAGCTCGGCATCGCCTCGGTCGCCGTCTACTCCGAGGCCGACCGCGACGCGCAGCACGTCAAGCGGGCCGGCGAGGCGTACCTCCTCGGGCCGGGACCGGCCGCTCAGTCCTACCTCGTGGTCGACAAGCTCATGGAGGTCATCGAGCAGTCGGGCGCCGAGGCCGTCCACCCCGGCTACGGCTTCCTCGCCGAGAACGCCGCGTTCGCGCGCCGGCTCGAGGAGGCCGGCGTCACGTTCATCGGACCGCCGGCGTCGGCGATCGAGGCGATGGGCTCCAAGACCCGGGCGCGCGAGCTGATGCAGGCCGCCGGCGTCCCGATCGTCCCCGGGACGACCGCGCCCGTCGACACGATCGAGGACGCGGGGAGGATCGCCGCGGAGATCGGCTACCCGGTCGCGGTCAAGGCCGCGGGCGGCGGCGGCGGCAAGGGCTTCCGCGTCGCGCTCGAGCCAGACAAGCTCGCCGACGCGTTCGAGGGCGCCGCGCGCGAGGGCGAGAAGTTCTTCTCCGACCCGACCGTCTACCTCGAGCGCTACCTGCCCGACCCGCGCCACGTCGAGGTGCAGGTGCTGGCCGACGGGCACGGCTCGGTGATCCACCTCGGCGAGCGCGACTGCTCGATCCAGCGCCGCCACCAGAAGCTGATCGAGGAGTCCCCGGCGCCGATGGTCGACGCGGCGCTGCGCGAGCGGATCGGCAGGATCGCGACCGAGGCGGCGCGCGCGGTCGACTACCGCGGCGCCGGGACGATCGAGGGACTGCTCCAGGACGGCGAGTACTTCTTCCTGGAGATGAACACGCGCGTTCAGGTCGAGCACTGCGTGACCGAGATGACGACCGGCGTGGACATCGTCAAGGAGGGCATCCGCGCCGCGGCCGCGT
>DATHJG010000740.1:0-2081 GCA_035489875.1 Solirubrobacteraceae bacterium
CGCCGTCGATCAGCGACGATCAATCGCTGGTACCAGGAGCGATCGAAGACGGTCATGCCGCCCAGCTCCGGCAGAGCCGGCCAGAAGCGCTGCGGGTAGTGATGGCGCTTCTCGTCGGGCGTCGGCGCGCCGTCCGCGCCGCGTGAGACGTCCCCGAAGGTGTCGAGGCCCAGGACGAGCCCGCCCGTCTCGCCCCCGCTCACGATTGGTCGCGGATCGTGTTCATCGCCCGCGTCCACGACTCCAGCTGGTCGAAGAGGACGACTGCGGCGTCGGCGTGCTGCGGGCCTGGAGCGAAGGTCGAGAAGTTCTCGAAGTCGGTGAACAGCGAGAAGCTCAGCTGCTGACGGATGTGGGCGATCTGCAGCTCGCTGGCGATGCCGCGCAGGTGCTCGATCGCCCCGGGCGCCGCCGAGCGAGCCGTAGCTGACGAACGCGGCCGCCTTGTTGTTCCACTCGCCGTAGAGGTAGTCGATCGCGTTCTTGAGCACGCCCGAGGTGGAGTGGTTGTACTCCGGCGTGACGAAGACGAAGCCGTCGAAGGCGCCGATCGTCGCGGCCCACGCCTTGGTGTGCTCGCCCGCGTACTGGCCGATCGAGGGCGGGGCGGCCTCGTCGACGTGGGGCAGCGGGTGGTCCGCGAGGTCGATGAGGTCGTACTGGGCGGTCGTGCGCGACGCCGCCTTCTCGACGACCCAGTCGGCGACGGCCTTGCCGTTGCGGCCGGGGCGGGTGCTGCCCAGGATGACGGCGATCTTCACTTCGGGCATGGAGGTCAGTTCGGTCGGGTGTGACGCCGCCGCGTTCGCGGCTGGCGGGACTGCGTGTTGCTCCGGTGATCTACGGCGGCGGAAGAGCGGCATTCGTTCTCTGATCCCGCCTCAGGTGAAGTTGGCGCCGCCGTCGACGAGCAGCGACTGTCCGTTGACGTAGGTGCCGTCGTCGGAGAAGAGGAACGCGACCATCGCGGCGATGTCGTCGGGCTCACCCAGCCGCGGCGAGCGCACCGTCGCGAGGATCTCGGCGCGCCACTCCTCGGTGGTGGTGGCAAGCGCGGCTCCCGTCAGGATCACGCCCGGCGACAGCAGGTTCGCGCGCACGCCGCGCTTCCCGCCGACCGTGGCGGTGTGGCGGGTCAGGCCGACCAACCCGCTCTTGGCCGCCTGGTAGGCGACGCGTTCGGCCTCGCCCGCCCAGACCGCGCTCGACATCGTGTTGACGATCGATCCGGCCCCCTGCTCGATCATGATCGGCAGGGCGTGGCGGATGCCGTACATGTAGCCGGTCAGCGTGACGTCGATCGTGTGCTGCCAGACGTCGAGCGGCACCGACGTGACGTCTGCACCGCTGTCGCGCCCCATCGTCTGCGGCGAGAGGTCGGCGGCGACATTGAAGAGGCCGTGCAGGGCGCCGTACTCCGCGACCGCGAACTCGATCAGTCCGCGGGTAGGACGCCTCGTCGGTGATGTCGAAGTCGCGCGCGACGGCGGCCCGCCGCCGGCTCGGATCTCCTCGACGACGGCCTGCGCCGCGGGCCTCGTTCAGGTCGGCGCCGACGACGCGCATGCCCTCCTGGGCCAGGCGGATCGCCGTAGCGCCGCCGATGTTGCCGGGCGCGGCGCCGGCGACGATCGCGACCTTGTCCTTCAGTCCTCGCACGGTGGGTTCCCTGCTCTCGGTCAATGGGTTGCTTGCACAAGCAAGGAATTTACTTGCTTTGTCAAGCAAGTGCTTCACGGCTACGATGATGGCCATGCCAGCCGCCACGCGACCCGCCGACGATCGGCCATCACCGATGAGCAGCGACGAGCTCGCGCTGCTGCTCGCGCTTCACCGCGTGATGAAGGCGCTCCCGCGCGCCGTGGACGCCGACCTGCAGCGGGAGCATCGGCTGCAGCTGACCGAGTTCAGAGCCCTGTGGCTCCTGGCGGAGGCGCCCGAGCACCGGATGCGGATGAGTGAGCTCGCCGACGCCTGCGGCTCGTCGCGCAGCCGCCTCTCACACGCGGTCGCCCGGCTGGAGGAGTCCGCCTGGGTGCGCCGCCAGGACTGCCCGACCGACCGCCGCGGCCAGGTCGCGG